>CAIXLU010000420.1 GCA_903920315.1 uncultured Oscillochloris sp. | reverse complement strand
CGTTCACGCGCTTACCCTTGACTACCACGAGCGCATCCTACGACGGGTTGAACCTGCCCTTGCTTATGGGATCCCTCGATCCGATGCAGTGGTGTTTGTCCCGGTTCCACTGGCAGAGTCGGAAGGGTAGGGGTGCGGTTCGATCTCGTATTCCTCGGGATGGTCCTGGCCGAAGCGTACCGACTCGCGCAGGTGCCAGAGATCGGCACGGCATGCAGCATGCAGCTCACGCTCGAAGGTCTGGGCTTCCTCAACGGTGCGAAACGCAGGCTCGTCAGTGGTGCGCGCCAACGCATACACATCGGGCGGCTGCGGTCGGTCGTACCGCTCCCATAAGTTTCTGAGCGCAGGAAGGCCATAGGTCAGCGCGGCAACCTGCTCCTGTGCATCGCCCAGCGCTACACGGTAGTGAACGATAAACCACTGCCCGCTGTCGCGCTGCTCCTGGCGTCGGATGATGTGAAGCTTCATGGTTCATTCCTTTCCTCTCAACACGGCCCCCTCATCCTCGTTTCCGCATCCTCGTTTCCGCATCCTCGTTTCCGCATCCTCTGGCGGATCGTAGGGCAGGAGGGAGGGGCGAGGGGCGAGGGCTAGGGCTGGTGCAGGGTACGGCGTGCGGCCTCTTGGGGAGAGAGTCCATCCGCCAGCAGACGCAGGAGGCGCATGAGGCGGGCAGGAGGGGCGTCTCTCAACATACTGGTACGAGTGGTAAGAGTTGGCGTATACGGCATCACAACGCCATCCCAACTCTTACCACCCCCCCTCTCAGGTGGTAAGAGTTGGGCCATGTCGGTAAGAGTTGACGTGACTTTCGTCTCACTACTCGCACCACTCTTACCACTCGCACCACTCTTACCACTCGCACCACTCTTACCGGGATAGGGGGCTAGGGCTGGTGCAGGGTACGGCGACCGGCGCGAAAGCCAGCAAGGAAACCGCGAAGAGCATCACCCAAAGAGCGACGATCTTCCTCTCGGATAGTCTCTAGTTCTTCTTCGACATAGCGCACAATTTCGGCAACATCCGCCGGTGTCTTGTGATGCGGCTGGCTTTCTTTTACGATCACCTGATCGACGGTGCGGGCGAGATTGCGGCCATCGTCTGCCGTGGCGTTGTCTGATGCCAGCAACGCACCGACATGACGTGGATCACCCTGCACCGCCACCACGATGCGAAAAAGCAGCGACGGGCGAGGCTCTTGTATGCCCGCTTCAATGCGGACAAGTTGCGAAACGCTCGTACCCACCTTCTCCGCCACCGCCTCGCGTGTGAGGCTGTGCATCTCACGTAGGGTACGGATGTAGGCTCCTGATGCTTTCGCGTATTTTTGCATAGTTTCCCCACTATACCACTTTTGGTATATCGCGCCATATCCAAAACTGGCTATTCCTCTTCTTGCAGACATACCAGATATGGTATATACTAATGCCATATCTGGTACTACAAAGGAGGTTTGTCATGGCCATGGACATGGACATTGCGAACGACCAACTCACCCGCCCTGCCCTTCCTCTTTTCGATCTTCACGTCAAACGGGCTGCGGATCTTCCCACCATGACTCGGTATCGCTGGCTTAATGGGCCGCTTCCTCGCGCCTTTAAGTGGCTCTTGCACAACCCTGATGCGGCTCGCGCACTCGCACACGAAGCAGAGCGTATGGCGGTTGTAGAACAGGAAGCCGCATGACGCTGGCAACCCTATTCGACACCGCCCAACCCGTTGTGGTGGCGCTGATGACCGAGGCCGAGGCCATCAGCGCCGAACGCGAGATCATCACGACCGGCAACCGGCTACGGGTGCTCTTGGTGGACTTCTACGAGCGGCGAGGCTGGGCTGCGCTGGGGTATGCAAGTTGGCGCGGTTGGGCCAGCGCACGACTCGGGCAGCACGAAGCCACGGCATACCGCGAGTTGACCGCCGGAATGGTCGAGCGTGAGATTTCGCCCATGGGCGAAATCGGCCAAATCCCTGAGCGTCAGTTGCGCCCCCTTGCCCCGCTGCGCGATGACCCTGACACGCTCCGTGAAACCTGGGATCGCGCTAATGAACTAGCCGAGGAAGAAGGAAAACCCCGCACGGCTCGCCACGTTACCCAGGCCGTAGCCGAGCGCACCGCGCCAGAACCTGTTGAGGAACCATTGACACCCTACGAAGCGCAGATCGCGGCAACCTACACCCCCGATCCTCCCCGCGCAAACCACCAAAACATCAACAGCAGCACCAACAACGAGTGGTATACGCCCTCCGCATTTGTCGAGGCGGCACGGGTGGTGCTGGGCGGCATTGATCTCGATCCCGCGAGCTGCCCCTACGCCAATCGCACCGTGCAGGCGGGCCGGTTCTACACCCAAGACGATGATGGGATCACGCAGCCCTGGCACGGCACCGTCTGGCTCAATCCCCCCTATGGGCGGGAAGAGGGAGAGGCGGATAGCAACCAAGCCCGCTGGAGCCGACGCCTGATTGATGCCTATCAGTCGGGAGAGATCCGCGCCGCGATCCTCCTGGTGAATGCCGTCCCCGGCAACAAATGGTTCGCGCCCCTCAAACGTTTCCCTATCTGTTTTCCCGATGCCCGCATTCGGTTTTACAACGAGTCTACCGAGGCCGGGCAGCCCACGCACAGCAACGCGCTGATCTACGTCGGCCCCGATGTGGCGGCGTTCGTGCGTGCGTTTTCGGTATTCGGCCAAGTCATGGCTCCTATTTGTGTCGGGAACGGCGGTGTTGAGATTGAGGTGGATTTATGATGAACACATTCCAAAAGAATCTCGCGTTCGGGCAGATCGCCGAAACTCAGATCGCCCGGTGGCTGCGCTCTCGCGGCTACGCCGTTCTGCCTGCCTACGATCTGGAATACGACACGGGGAAAGGCCCACGCCTCTTTACCCCGACATCCCAGCTTGTCTCACCAGACCTTCTTGCCATGAAGGGGAAGAAGGTACGGTGGGTGGAATGTAAGCACAAGACGGTGTTTACGTGGTATCGCAAGTCGCCCCGCGCCGATAAGTGGCAAACGGGAGCCGATGCACGTCACGTGGAGGATTACCACGCCGTCGCAACAGACTACCCGTTTCCCGTCTACCTGCTCTTCCTGCATACCAGCGATGCCGCGAAGGAATACAACGGCTTTCGCGCATCCCCCACAGGATTGTATTCCGGGAACCTTGCTACCATCTTCCCTCTTGCCGAGAAACGATTTGATACGTCACAGCGCCGCTGGCTCTACTACTGGCATCGTGAAGATCTGACGCTTCTCGCATCACTCGCAGACGTGAACGCGGTAACAATGACGGATCGTGCGGCGTAGGGGTGTGTTTCGCGGACTTCCCATATCTGGTATTTTCCCTCTTGACAGAACATACCATTTTTGGTATACTCATTACCAGATACGGTAAGTAACACACCGCACAGGAGGCCCGCAATGACCGCACTCAGCTACCACGCCTACCGGCTCCAGACCAACCTTCACGCCGAGTTCGACGGAAACCGCCAGCGCATCGCGGCGGCAGAGCTGGCCGTTGCCACCGTCGAGCGAACGGCAGACGGCATCGCCGTCATCGCACCGAGCGACCTGATGGCCACCTTCCGCACGCAGCCCGCCGACGCATGGGCGATGCTGGCAACCCTAACCCCGGCGCAACTCACCATCCAGGCCATTGACACCGCCTGCTACCTGCTCGACGTCGAGGGCCGGGACATTAGCTGGAGCAGCGTGTTAGAGACCTGGACGAAGCGGCTGGCGCTCATCGCGGAGGCCAAGGCGGAGGTGGAGGAGGTTCAGGGTGACTGCGAGATGATAACTCGCGTAGACACGGACGCCCTCAACGACACCGCGTTTCAGGTCTGGCACACCGCCTACGCCAATGCTGATGATGCACGTATCGCTGCTGTCACCCGCTATGTGACCGCGCAGGCCGAGCCGTTTCCGGGCGATGATGAGGCCGAAAGGGACGCCGCGACCGTGCGGCTACTCCAGGTAGGACTTACGCAGTTGCCCGCTTGTGAGCCATTCCTGCCTGTGGGAAGCCAGCCAAGACCGCGCTGGGGTCGGTCAGAAACTGTCGTATGGCAGGACGGATGATGTCCATCTTGGTGGTAAAGCGCGATGCGCCGACGT
>CAIXLU010000419.1 GCA_903920315.1 uncultured Oscillochloris sp. | reverse complement strand
GCAGACATTGATCTCCAGATCAACGTCGCGGATGTGCTGGCCAACCACCATACCCTCGTAGATGTCCTGACCGGGCGAGATAAAGTAGGTGCCGCGATCCTGCACCTGAAACATCCCATAAGTCGTGGAGACGCCACTATCTGAGGCGATCAGCGACCCGGTCTCGCGGGTGTCCATCTCGCCAACAATAGGCTCGTAGGCGTAGAAGAGACTGTTCAGAACGCCCTGGCCACGGGTGGATGAGAGAAACTGCTGGCGAAAACCAAGCAGGCCACGGGTTGGCACAATATAGACATAATGCACGGTGCCATCATCGCGCACCTGCATATCGCGCATCGCGCCGCTGCGCCGTCCGAGCAGTTCGACCACCACGCCCTGGAAGTCCTTGCCGACCTCAATCTCAACCATCTCCATCGGCTCAAGCTTCTTGCCGTTCTCATCTTCGTGGAAAATGACCTCGGGCTTGGAGACCTGGAACTCGTAGCCCTCGCGGCGCATATTCTCGATCAGAATGCCCAGGTGCAACTCACCGCGCCCGGCTACCAGGAAGACATCGGCGCTATCGGTGTCGGTCACGCGCAGGGCCACATCGCGCTCAACCTCGGTGTAGAGCCGCTCGCGCAGCTTACGCGAGGTAACGTAGGTACCCTCGCGACCGGCAAAGGGGCCGGTGTTGACGCCGAAGGTCATCCGCACCGTCGGCTCCTCGACCTTGATTGTTGGCAGACCCTCGGGCTGCGTAGCGTCGGCAATCGTCTCGCCGATATTGGCGTCGGTGATACCGGCAATGGCAATAATATCGCCAGCGGTAGCGGTCTCGACATCCTCGCGGTGTAGACCGTTATAGGTAAAGAGCTGGGTGATCTTGGCCGGGGTGATGGAGCCATCGCGGCCAATCCGCACCAGGGGCTGACCTTTGCTGATCGTGCCACGATAGAGCCGACCTGTGACGATCTTGCCCTTGTAATCGTCGTAGATGCTGGTGGTGACCAAGAACTGGGCAGGGCCATCGGCATCCACATCAGGCGCAGGGATGCGGTTAAGGATACACTCGAAAAGCGGCTCCAGCGAGTCGTACATCTTCAGGGGCGAGCGACCGGAGTGGCCAAGCAGCCCGTTGGCGTAGATCGTCGCGAACTCGGACTGCTCATCGCTGGCACCCAGATCAACAAAGAGGTCAAACGCCTCGTTGACCACGTGGTTAGGCCGAGCCTGGGGCCGATCAACCTTATTCACCACCAGGATAGCGCGATGGCCGGCTTGAAGTGCCTTGCGCAGCACAAACTTAGTCTGCGGCATCGGGCCATCCACCGCATCCACCAGGAGCAGCACACCATCAACCATATTCATCACTCGCTCAACCTCACCGCCAAAATCGGCGTGGCCGGGAGTGTCAATAATATTGATCTTGACGCCCTTGTAGATCACAGCGGTGGTTTTTGAGAGGATAGTGATGCCACGCTCGCGCTCAAGAGCGTTGCTATCCATCATGCGAACTTCCGTCGCCTGATTATCGCGGAAGATATGACTCTGCTTGAGCATCGCGTCCACCAGGGTCGTCTTCCCGTGGTCAACGTGGGCGATAATGGCGATATTCCGAATGTCGTTACGCTTCATAGATACGAATGTGCCTCACACGTGAGGGCGAAGCATCTGCTGTGCAAATGCTTCGCCCATCTAAATCATCGACCCTTATCTTACCACACCTGCCGGTGGGGGTGGTTGCCTATAGGTTGAGGGTCAGGGTGGTTGCAAAGTCCGCAGATCGCCCGTGCCGTAGGCGTAAACGCCTCGGCTATTAACTACGAAGGCCGCTGAAGCGGCCTGCCTGAGGCCGCTGAAGCGGCCTTCGTAGATCTAGCCAGGGCCTTCAGGCCCCCGGCGGGCGTCCGGCAGGGTTGAGCGAAGCGTTCACCCCCGCGCTAGGTTCAGCACTAGCAGCCGCGCCAGGATCTCGTCGTCGCTCAGGTCGCTCGGCCAGCCGTAAGCGGCGCATACTGCTGCGTCCAGTTGGGTGTGGGCGTGGGCCAGCCAGGTTGGCCGGGTGTTGTAGAGGTTGGTGAGGGTACACTTTTTTAATTCGGCCTCGTCAGCGCCCGCAGGGTTGAGCCAGTTGGTGCGTAGCTCTACCAGCCGCTGCGCCGCCGCTGCGATTGCCTGAACCTGTGGGTTCGCTTCTGGCTCCTGGCCGGGTGGCCACGGGAAGGGGTAGGTCTCGAAGCAGGTCGTGTTGTTGTAGGTTACGCTGTTCCCATCGCCGTGCCGTGATGATGTGGCCAGCGACCACACCTCATGCACACGCGAGTGCAGCACGCCGAAGAAATAATCGTCGTCACGGGCAAAAACATAAACTCGACTATCGGGAAGTGTACGCCCATCTGTCCAGATAAACATACGATGCTTCGCAACACGAGGTGTACAGATAAAACGAGACAGGTGCTGAACCGCCACACGGAACCCCGGTACCGTTTCACCGTGATGCCACCAATAAAGGCGTCGCCGTTCGCGATTATTGGTATCACGTTCGGACTTGACGTGAGCGCGGATATATTCAAAGGGCCGTTCATACAGTGCAGCTTCACCCTCTGTCATCTCCCCAAAATCAATGATGAACATGCCCCGTGGTCGCCGCGTAATATCCATGCCGTTGATCCAGGGCACAATCACATCGGTATTAGGTCGGCCATTCGGATTAAGCGGTGCGCTGATCATCTGAACGGCGACCTCAGATGCGATATCGAACGCGCCGACCTTTACCGGGCCTTGGAAACATAAGCCAGCATTCTCTGGAAGCCGCTGCGCCTTCGTGAGATCAAGCTCGCTGGTGAGGTTCGCGTTGATACTCTGCACGGCTATGCCGTTGAGTTCGCGCACCGCCTCTTTGTGTGCATCAAAGCCAACCATCGAGACGCGCACGGCTGCACCATTCAGAATCCATTCACGATCCGCCCAGCCCATAAAAATGTCGCCGCTGGCTTTGATCTGCTCTAGCACCTTGCGGTTAGCCCCGGCACGAATTGATTGAGTCGCCAGTAATCCGGCCCGCTTCACGCTGCCCTGCGCAATCAGCGTGCGCGCTCGCTCAAACCAGTAAGTCACGAGGTCAGCACCGCCGGGGACACGGCCCTTATACGATGCACGAAGCGCATTGACATAGCCATCGCCTAGCTCGGCGCGCATTTTCTTATCGCCCAGAAACGGCGGGTTGCCCACAATCACATCAGCCTCGGGCCAAGCTGGCTCAACCGGATTCCCGGCGTCGTCAAAGGCGAGGATCGCGTCCATATGGCGGATGGTATCGAGCGATTTAAGAATCGGCTCGCTAGGTGCGCCAAAGCCGTTGTCGCGCAGCCACTGGATGTAGCCAATCCAGACGGTGATCTGGGCCAGTTCGTGGGCATACTCGTTCACCTCTACGCCGCGCAGTTGCTCGGGCGAGACGCTGGGGAAGAAGCTGCCAACAGCCAGATTTTGGGCCAGGGTGATCACGGCCTTCTCTAAGTCGAGCATCTGTTTGAGGGCCACATACAGGAAATTCGCACTGCCGCAGGCCGGATCAAGCACCCGCGTACCGGCGATCTCCTTGGCGAAGCCGGTCAGCAGCGCCCGTAGCTCTTCCTGAAGGCGGGCGGCGACACGCTTGGTGGCGGCATCGCGGCGAGCGGCGAGGGCGCGGGCCTCAGATTCAACCTCGGTCCAACGTCGGCGCAGCGGGGCCATCAACACCGGCTCAATGATCAACAGAATATCGTCGCGGCTGGTGTAGTGTGCACCAAGCTGGCCGCGCTTGGCCGGGTCAAGCGAGCGCTCAAAGAGCGTGCCGAAGATCGCCGGTTCCACGCTCGACCAATCCAGGTCGCTGGCGCGCAGCAGGATCGCCACCCCATCACTATCCAGGGGAAGCACCGTATCATCATCGAAGAGTCGCCCGTTGAAATGCGGAATATCCTGCATCCCGTAGAAGCCGCCGGTGGTCATATGGCCAAAGAGCATGCGCAGTTCAGACACAAACAGCGGAGCACGATTCCTGGTCGCCGCAATCAGCCGCGAGAAGAGGTGATTGGGCAGCAGGCCGACACCCTCGGCGAAGAGACAGAACAGGATACGGATAAGGAAATGCGCGATCCGCTGCGGATCTTCGCCATACTTGCGCAACAGTTCCGCCAGCTTGGCAAACTCAGCGGCAGCCTGTTCCGTATTCTGTATACTGTTAACTCGATCTGACACCTGACACCTGATACCTGACACCTTGTTTAAGGCCGAATCCTTCTCAGGATCGCCGTGAGCCGATCATAATCGTCTTTGAGCAGGCTGGCCAACTCACGCCCGGCATAGACGAGATAATCGCGGCTGTCAGGGCGGGCACGGGCGGTAGCGCGGATGGCGGCGGACAGCAGTTCGTCGCTGGGGATCTGGGCGGCGAAGAGGACACTGCGGAAGAAGTCGCTCGATTCACAGAACCCGCCGAGTTCGGCGTCGTCGCAGGGATAGACGCTGTAGTGGACGGGCGGCGGGTGGGGCGGCAGGTACTGGTAGCGCCGATCCCGCTCGCAGTATCCCACCGTGATCGCCGAGAACTCGGTTTGGAGTACCTCTGCCAGATCAGGGTGTTCGTGGTAGATCTCGGCATCGTAGAGATTGCGACCACTGTAGGTGCGCCCGCGCATCATCGCCCGCCCGCCTGGCTCCTTGCTGCCGGTGCGAATCTCGTACACTAGACCGTACACTGCTATGCCCGCGCTGCGCGTCTGTGCCCGCACGAGCGACCCGAAGGGCGGTGCCGCCAGTAGCTCATAGGCTCCCGCCGTAAAACGGGTGGTAGAGGACTCAATCACCTCGCCGATGCGTTCCATAGGGCTCCCGGTGGGGGCAGCAACCCCTATTACCCCTTGATATACGATTTACTATCTTTTTTCGCAGACGCGCTGGCGTCCGCCTCGGCCCGGTAGAGGCTGGCCTCCAGCATGTGCTGGAATGTGCGCCGGTCGGCGCTGCGCACGACCGCCTGTTCGTGGGCGCGCTCCAGAGCCACCGGGTAGCCGCCACCACGGCCAGCCTGATCGTACATCAGGGCGTGGATCAGATCAACCTGATCGGGGTCTTGGGCCACCCACTGCGGAATCTCGATGCGGGCCAGTTCGCGGCCAACGCGCATGTGGAAGAAATAGATCGTGTGTTCGCGGTAGGATTCAACGTTAATTCGGCTCATCGAGATAAAGAGCGGGCCGCGCTGACCCTCAGACAACTGCCCGGCAAGGATGTCGGTATCCACCAAACCCTGGCAGATTGAGCAGGACGGCTCGCGGTCGTCGGCCAGATCGCTGCACTCGGAACAATTGGCCCCCTTGCCGGCGGCCACGTCCACATCAGGGCAGAGCATCAGGCGAATGGTGCCCACCACCTCGGGCGAGCGTGGCCGGCTGATGTAGGATGCCACCGGGATGCCCCGCTCGTGCATGGCATCGAGATAGGCCAGATAGCGGCCTAGAAAGTGATCTTGCACAAAACGCTCGGCACCGGCCAGAGTCCAGCGAATCAGTGTGCCGTCTTGGAGAGCCAGACACGGTACGTCGTCAGTCAGAAACTCGTCGGCCAGACCGACGAGGGCCACGCCCTCATCCACATCGCGGCGGGCGCTGAGGTAGTTGCCCTCAATCGGCACGCGCCGGGTTCCATTGCTCAAATAAAGATCTTCCTCGCGGTAGTAGAGAACTGGCTCGGAGCTGAGCCGGGCCAGCGGATTCTCCCCGTAGCGCAGAAAGACCCTGCCGATGTTAATCAGGTAGCAGGAGGCGCTGCCGTGGCGGTCGAGGTCAATCTGCGATCCGTCGCTGGCTACGAGGGCGTAACTTACGGGGATCTCCGGTCGGTTGCGGGCCGTATCGAGTGGTTCTACCGGGTGAGCCAGCAGCCAATTCGCCGTCTCGCGGCTAATGTTCGCGGCAGTAGCCCAGTGCTGCTCTGCGCCTGTGGCCTCGCGGTAGCGCGCCACGACGCGGCTGGTGCGCTCATTTGTTGTAGCGGCGCTCAAGGCCGTTGCGCCGCTCATCTGGCGCACTTGTCGGCCCAGGGCGGTCAGATCTAGTCCCACTGTATCGTCCCCAGAAAGTTGTTGGTGGCTGTTGTTACGTACCGAGAGGATAATAGCACACTTGTTTTGGACTGTCAAGGCGTACCTGTTTATCGAATACGCCCAGTGCTGCGACAGAGGCTCTGATATGCCTCATGCCAATGTTCACTAGCGCGGCCCTCCGGGCAGCCGCTGCGCTGCCAGATATAGTAGGCCGTCTCGCGTATCAGCGCCTCGCTCGGCTCATTCGAGTAGAATCGATCACAGGTTCCACGCACCGCGTCGTAGGGCAGGTGGCCGAATGCGTCACGCCCCCGCGATGGCTGGGTATGGCGGTAGCACTCGGTGCGCAGCGGGCACGGGTCACCATAGCAGTAGAGCATGGCGTGGTTCCTCCTTCTGTGAAAATAGCCGATAGCCGATAGCCGATAGCCGATAGCCGATAGCCGATAGCCGATAGCCGATAGCCGATAGCCGATAGCCGATAGCCGATAGCTGATAGCCGGACACCAGCGGCTATTTTCATGCGGCAGTGTGCGCCCTGCGCAGGGTGCCTCTGGTATAATCAACCGTGCCCCCTCGCGCCTGAAGTGAGGCTTGAATGGCCACGGATGCCCGACTATCGGCTATCGACTATCGGCTATCGGCTATTTTCACGTTAGCCCCTACAAGGATGGACACGATGCTTACCCGACGAATTATCCCTTGTCTGGATGTCAAAGCCGGTCGTGTGGTGAAGGGGGTTTCGTTCCTCAATCACCGGGACGCGGGCGATCCGGTAGCTCTCGCGGCAGCCTATAACGAGGCTGGTGCCGATGAACTGGTTTTCTACGATATTACCGCATCCAGCGACGAGCGTGCCATTATGGTCGAGGTGGTTGAGCGCACCGCCGCCGAGGTTTTTATCCCGCTTACGGTGGGCGGTGGCCTGCGCACGGCAGACGATATGTACCGCATGCTGCGCGCCGGGGCCGATAAGGTTTCGATCAATACGGCGGCTGTCCTCAACCCGCACCTGATCGAGGATGGGGCGCGGCGCTTCGGTAGCCAGTGCATTATGCTCTCGGTGGACGCCCGCCGGGTCAGCGGGCCGGGCGAGCCGCCGCGCTGGGGGGTTTTTACCCACACCGGCGCGAACGCCCGTCCCACCGGGCTGGATGCCATCGAGTGGATCCGCCGGGGTGTCGAACTGGGGGCCGGTGAGATCTGCATCAACAGTATGGATGCCGATGGCCAGAAGAGCGGCTACGACATTGAACTGCTGCGAGCTGTAGCCAAGGCCGTACCAGTGCCGATCATCGCCTCGGGCGGGGTCGGCTCGCCTGAGGATATGTATCGTGGCGTGGTAGATGGCCTTGCCGACGCGGTGCTGGCCGCGTCCATCTTCCACTTTGGCGAGTACAGCGTGGCTGATGTGAAGCACTATCTTGCCGAGCGCGGGGTACCGGTGCGCGGGGTGTAGGCGCTCTAACCTGAAAATAGCCGATAGCCGATAGCCGATAGCCGATAGCCGGGCGTCATCGGCCATTTTCATCGGGTGATGTGCGCGAATCGCCTGGTTGTCTGCCATAAAAAAAGGAAGAGCGTGGGCGCGAGGGCCAAGCCCTCGCG
>CAIXLU010000418.1 GCA_903920315.1 uncultured Oscillochloris sp. | reverse complement strand
CGGACAGTATCGCACACGAACGTGGTGCCCCACGCCGCTGCAAGCGGCGCGGAGGCGAACACCTACCAGGGATAGAGGCCGCACAAGCCTCATTCCTCCCACCCGTAAACGGGCGGGTTTCCTGAGGCTACTTCTATGAAGACGCCCGCCGCCGTCGGGTGCGCGCCACCGTGTTCCTGATTGACTTCGAGCCGCCATGGGAGGGCGCGCTGAAGGATGTCGCCGACAAATCCTTCCGCACCATCACCCACGCGCACGCCGAGTTCTTCTCCGTCTGGAAGAAGGACAACTTCCAGGAGCGCCTCATTGACACGGCCAGCGCCACCCAGTGCGTGTGGACAGCAATCCGACAGAATCAGGCCGAAGGAATCCGGCTCCCTGCCGATTTCATCCCGCTGATGGCCAAGGTCATGCCCTTGCTGCATGCCCTCGCAGCCGCGCTCGATATCACGGCGCTGAGCGAGGCTGAAATCTCGGCCCTCGCCACGAGTGGCCGCAGCCCCGAAGTCCTGCGCCAGGAGGAGCGGCGTCTAGGCTACCAGAAGCGGATGCCGGATGGCCGCATCCTCCGCATCCTCCGCCCCCCAGACGATGAGGATTACCTATGATCCTGCTCCAATGCCGTCTGCCGATCAGAGGGCCACACAACGATGCGCGATGATGAACCCCTAGACACCTGGCTCTTCTGGGCTAACCTGAGCGCCGAGCAGATGCCAAGAATTCGCCCGCAGGACGAAGGCCGCCCGGCACTCGAACGGCTTGCCCAGGCATTCAGCGATCAGCCTGAGGGCAAGGTCAACTTCGACAAGATTCGCGGCACTATCCCCAGCCGCTACTCCACCGTGCGCCTGCGCGCCGATGACGCCGCCGAGGCCCAGCGGATCTTCTTTACGATCTGGGAGCGTGGCGGAACGGGGGTGAACCACGTGATGGACGGACTGCTCCAGGGCGTGGCACTCGCGATGCAGACAACATCTATTCCCTTCTGGACGCAGTTGCTTGACCTAAGCCGTCCGCGAGATCAGTCCACCACGAGGCGGCGATCTTGGGCATTGGCTGCCCTCGCCCTGCTGGCCATCGTCAAGGACGACGCCTCGGCGTACGCAGCCCTCGCGGAGGCCATGACCCACTCCCATGAGCAGGTGCGCGCCCTGGCCGCCTTCTACCTTGGGCGGGCCTATGCGGCTCCCGAGCGGTCAATTCCTGCGCCAGCCGAAGCGGCTCTGCGCGATCTCGCCACCCACGACCGGAGCTTTATCGCACGATTCCAGGCCCGCCAGACCCTACGCCTAGTCGGTCGTTCGGTACCACACGATGTGCGAGATCAGGTCTACGTCCTGAAGGCACATCTGCGTGGCGACCGCGCCACCCGCACTATCGCCATCCTGCCCGATAACACCCTCGCCGCTCTGCACGATGCGATCCAGGGTGCGTTTGGCTGGGACGCAGATCATCTCTATAGCTTTCACATGAGCGGGGGCCGCGACGACCAGCGCTACGTGATCCACTGCCCGGAGCTTGACGCGGACGGCGCGCTCGCCGATCTGGAGACCACCAGCGTCGAGATCGGTACCCTCGGCCTCGTGCCAAAGCACCAGTTCATGTACTTCTTTGACTACGGTGACAACCACGAGTTTATCATCACCGTCCTGAGCATTGAGCCTCATGCCGATGGTGGCATCTATCCCCGTGTGGTCGAGACGAAGGGTAAGGCTCCCGCTCAATACTCCTCGTACGAGGATGAGGATGGCAAGGAGAGCGACACGTGGTAGGTGCGGAAATCATGGGTGCTTACGGGTATTCCCGCGCTCAGATCACGATATGCTCGCCCTCAACCATCGCGGAGAGCGTCTACGATGTGACAGCAGAGCTATTCCGTCATCGGGTTAATTTCAGGTTTAAAATCAATACGTAGATGATCTACAGATAATTACAAATGGATCTTTTTATGGGCCATAATTAGTCAGGGTCTCGCGCCTCAGCAACGGGAATGCAGAACTGAATTACGTGCCGTCGAGACGCCCACGGACACCACTAACTGACGACCATCCGGGAGATGCGGAGCCTGGGCGTTCACCCGTGCGCACAGCGCGTGGAGATCGCGGGTGAGCTGGTGATCATTGAACGGGCGCAGTTCGACCCGCACCGTTGCCCGATCCCCCGTCACCCGTCCGGGGAGGTCGAAGAACGGAGCGAGTCGCTTCCATGTTGCGTGTGCGTAGTCGTCGGGGAAGAAGTGGTCGCGGGTCCACATCGCCGGGTTCGCCATGGCCACCTTACACACCGTCATCACCTGGTCTTTATCGTTGTTCAGCTCGTACATTCGATGTTCACGGGCGTTGAGATCCTCTAACTGCCGGAGCACAATCCGCTGCTCCTGGCAGTAGTGCTCGATTTTCCGCCATTCCGTCTCATGTTCCCGTGTCGCACGCCAATACGGGGCCATGAGTGCGTCGAGTTCCGCCGCGACCTTCGCGTGCCGTTCGCGCATGATCTATTGCACGCGTGCGGCATCCATCCCCTGGTCTTCGAGTTCGTCATGCTGCTGATTCAACGCGCGCTCCGCCTCTACACGACGCTCCTTGCGTCGTACGGCCCACCGTGCCGCCCGGCGGGTGGCGTGCTGATAGCGTGTGCGTGCGCTGGCGGCCCAGCGCGGGAGCCGGTCACGCCGCTGCTCCCACGTCGTGCGCCGTTTGGCAACCTCCGAATTCTCGACCAGAGTCTTGGCGTAGCCATGATTGATGTCAATGCCCAGCGGGATGAGGAAGTCGCGGATGATGTTCTCCTGCTGCGGCCAGCGGGCGGTGTACACCTCGGCCAGGGCGACTGGGTCGCACGTGTCGGCGGTGGTCACGATCGGGATGAGCTTGGACTGGGTAGGCGGGCGTGGGCGATTCCGGGGCGTCGGCATGCCAGAGTTGGGTAGTCCAGCGGGCCAGCGCCGCAGTGAGGCCATCGGCGGCACCGGCGTGGGCGATCCCGGCCAGAAACCGCTCGACATGCCGATAGCCATAGGCCCAGCCGCGTCCGGTGAGGAGGGCGAGGGCATCGCCGCTATAGCTGCGCAGATCCCAGGTGCGGCGGAGTCCGACGACCGGGAGAAAGAGCAGGGTCAGCAGCATCGCCCGCAGGGTGGCATGCCCCATCCGCCCGATGTGCGTGGTCGGCGCAGCGGAGGGAATCGCGGTCTGCACCGTGGTGATCAGGCCCGTCTCGTGGGCGGCGGCCAGCACGAGCAGGCTGCCCGCGCCGTCCTGCCAGAGAGGCTCCGGTTCCACGCCGGAATCTACCGTTTTTTTTCCTGGGGCGGGGGAACGTAGCCCACGCCGAGGGCGGCGCGCACCTGATTGAGGGAGCCAATGCAGACAATTACATCCCAGTGCTCGCGCAGGATGGGGTGGAGCGTTCGACTCGTGGTATGCGGATGCGCGTGGCAATAGGTGACGATCCACTGGCGCACGGGTGGTGGGAGCGTGTAGGGCACCCCTTGGCGGTGGTCATTGAGGGCCGCGTCCCCTTCCTCCCGCACGCGCCACCGCAGCCGGTACGCGGTATCTTCGCGGACGGTGATGTCGGCTGCGGCAGCAGCCTCGCGCCAGGAGAGACCGGCAAGCATGCCCGCAACGAGGCGTGCCTTAGCGGCACGGCGCGCCTCACGCGGAAGTTCCATCAACACCCCAGCCTACGGCATTATTCCCATAGCTTATTGCTCTCTTTCCAGCCTTTACAAGCCAGCCAATTATCCCTATCATACGCAGCGATACGCCGCATCTCTCAAGATGTTGCCCAGACGGGGCTGACGCAACGCTGTTGCACCAGCCTTTGTTGTTTTGGAGCAGATGCGTCTCACACGGCAGACATCAGCAGCGAGCATAGGTAGCTTTAACATAGCCTTCGTCAAATACCCAAAGGTGAACGAAGCTGCGCACCCTGCACACGAAGGAGCCAACCGATGATCCGCGCCCACACGATCCGCCTGAACCCCACGCCTGAGCAGGAACGCCTGTTCCGACAGGCCGCCGGGATGGCGCGGTTCTGTTACAACTGGGGCTTGCGTGCGATCAAAGATGCGCTCGACCAAGGTGTGGCGGTTCCCATGCAGCGCTCGCTCCGTGATGCCTTCAAGCAGATACGCGCAGCCGAGTACCCGTGGACATTCCAGATCGGGAAGTCGGCCATCGACGGCGCTTTCGTCAACCTCGGGCGGGCCGTCAAGAATTTCTTCGACAGCCGCAGCGGGCGACGTAAGGGAAAGAAGGTCGGCTTTCTCGCCTTCAAGTCGCGGCGGCGTGGCTACGGGTCGTTCTACGTCGCCAATGACCGACTAACGCTGAACGGCCATACACTCACGGTGCAGAAGGTGGGGTCGCTGAACATGACCGAGCCACTGCGCTTCGTCGGGAAGATCCTCAGCGCGACGATCCGGTATCTGGCCGGGTGGTGGTGGATCACAGCATCCAGGTGGAGCTTGACCACACGCCTCCCGCCAATCCTGGCCCGGCCATTGGGGTGGATCTCGGTATCAAATCACTGGCGGTGACGAGCGAGGGCGAGGTGTTTGAGAACCAAAAACACCTCAAACGTGCGCTCCGCACCGTCAAGCGGCTGCAGATGAAGCAGGAATTTCTTATGCGTACTTTTGGGTACGTGGAAAGTAGCAGACCAACAATGGTTACCAGACAAGCTATCCGAACGCCCGCCGACAAGCCGATCAGCCTCACACGTGCCAGCGCCCCGCAGATGAGCGAAAAAGTGGCCGCAGCGCCGAAGGTTGGCAACCCCGCCGTCGTCGGGCTGGCCGCCTTTGGCCTGACGACGATGATGCTTCAGTTTCACAATGTCGGCTGGGTCGGGCTCGGCCCGGTCGTCTGGCTCGGCCTGATCTTCGGGGGCCTAGCCCAGTTCATCGCCGGACTGCAAGAGCAGAAGACCGGCAACAACTTCGGGTACGTCGCCTTCACGTCCTACGGCGCGTTCTGGATCTCGCTCGGCATCATGTTCCTGGGCAACACCTTCAAAGTGCTCACCGCCAGCGAGCAAGATGTCGGCTGGTTCCTGGTGGCCTGGACGATGCTCACCGTGATCCTGTGGGTCGGCTCGATGCGCGTCAACGGCGCGCTGGCCCTGACCTTCACCCTGCTGCTGATCGGCTTTATCCTGCTCGACCTCGGCCACTTCGGCTTCGCCTTCCTCATTCCCGTCGCGGGCTACGAGCTGATGATCTGCGCCCTAGCGGCGTGGTATGTGATGGCGCATCTAATCTTCCTGGATCTCTTCGGGCGCGACGTGCTGCCGGTCGGCCCCGCCTGGCTCAGGTAGGGAGACCCCTGCATCAACAACATGCCGACAGCTCGCCACGGCAGCGTGGCGAGCTGTCGGCGTATCGGGCTACTGCGATAACGATCATTGATTATGAATCGCTCTTCCGCCCCCTATCTCGTCCTGATCGTCGGCGTCCTCATCGCCTCGACCGCATCTGTTATGATCACGGGAGCCATCGCCCTCGGCGTCCTTCCCCTGACCATTGCCGCCGGTCGGATCGCCCTGGCATCGCTAATCCTGACGCCAATCGCCTGGGGACGCGCGGGGCCAGCGCTGCGGCAGGTCTCCCGGCGCGACCTGTGGCTGGCCCTGGCGGCCGGAGCGTGCCTGGCGGCGCACTTCGCGAGCTGGATCAGCTCGCTCGCCTACACATCGGTGGCATCTTCCACGGCCCTCGTCACCACCAACCCGGTATTTGTGGCCCTGGCCACCTGGCTGATCCTCCGTGAGCGGCTCAGCCCCGGCACCTGGGCCGGGGTGCTCCTAACCGTCGTCGGCTCGCTCCTCATTGGCCTGAGCGACAGCGGCGGGGGCGGCGGCACGGCCCCGCTGCTCGGCGATATGCTGGCCCTGCTGGGCGCTGCGACCGTCTCGGGCTACTTCCTGCTGGGGCGACGGCTGCGAACCCGGCTGGAGCTACTACCATACATCTGGCTGGTCTACAGCGCCGCAGCGGTGGGGCTACTGGTGACGTTAGCCCTGGCGGGACAGTCGCTGCTCGGGCTGCCGCCGACGGGCTACCTGCTCATCCTGGGCCTAGCGGTCGGGCCACAGCTGCTGGGGCACACCGCGTTCAACTGGGCGATCAAATACCTATCGCCAACACTCGTCACGGTGGCAATCCTGGGCGAGCCCATCGGATCGACCATCCTGGCCCTCGCGATCTTCCACCAGCCGGTGCGCCCGTTCCAGATGGTCGGCGGCGCGGTGCTGCTGGCAGGGATCGCCGTCGCCACCCTCGCCGAGCGCCGGGCGCCCGCGCCGCCCGCCCGCGTAGACAGCGGAGCTGCAGCCCCCTAAGGGCTTGGGCTGGTCAACATCACCTCCTGATGGGGGTATGGGAGCGGCTATCGCCGCCCCATATCATTTTTTGTTGGGTTTTGGCGGCTTCGCCACCAAAACCCAACAAAAAGCGGGGTCAGGGGCGCGGCGATAGCCGTATAATACGGACAGAGCAGATGGAGGAAAGAGGCTCCGGTTCCACGCCGGAATCTACCGTTTTTTTTCCTGGGGCGGGGGAACATAGCTGACGCCGAGGGCAGCGCGTACCTGATTGAGGGAGCCGATGCAAACAATCACATCATACTGCTCGCGCAGGATGGGGTGGAGGACCCGACTGGTGGTATGCGGATGCTCATGGCAATACGTGACGATCCACTGGCGCACCGTCGGTGGGAGTTTGTACGGCACGCCTTGGCGGTGGTCATCGAGGGCCGTGTCACCTTCCTCCCGCACCTGCCGCCGCAGCCGATACGCGGTATCTTCGCGGACGGTGATGTCGGCGGCGGCCGCCGCCTCACGCCATGAGAGACCCTCGTTCATACCCGCCACCAGGCGTGCCTTGGCCGCACGGCGTGCCTCACGCGGGAGTTCCATCAGGGGTGTCGCCATCGTACCACATCCATCTCAGATGCGGATGATGAGGTTAGTGTCGCACCACATCAACAGGTTTTCCCGTTCTGTATACCTGTTCCCATGGCGCGAGACCCTGCTGTTAGGCCGCAGTCGTGAGGTGTTCTTCCTGTTCTTCTCGTTCTGCGCGATCATCCACAGAGAGATCCGGCACGTCGAAGAGACGCACGCCACCCTCGATCTCCCACTCCTTGATCGTCGTGCCGATCCGCACCGCAGCGACACCTCCGTTGGAGCCGAGGCCGAGATAGGTACGACCGTGTCATCTTGGATTGTCGCCGCCGTCGTGAGTACGTTCGTAATCAGGTTCGGTCGTTCCGGGTCGCACGTCTCGCGGTCATGGACTTTGTAGCCGACCCTCGACTCCCCCCGCTTGGTGCTGTAGCGCGCCTCGACATCATAGGGCGAGTGGTTCAACTGCCCCGGTGCCGGCACATCCTTTTTGTCGCGCCAGCGCGGTGGATCTTCGGGTCCGTAGTACTGCGGGATCCAGACGTGGCG
>CAIXLU010000417.1 GCA_903920315.1 uncultured Oscillochloris sp. | reverse complement strand
GGATGGGCGTACCCTCGCTACCGGGAGTGGGGACAACACGGCCCGGCTGTGGCAGGTGAACCAGCCCGAGGCTGCCCCCATCGTCCTGCGCGGCCACGAGGACTCCGTCGTAATGCTGGCGTTCAGTCCGGATGGGCGCACTCTTGCTACAGGGAGCGCTGATGGGACGGCCCGGCTGTGGCAAGTGGACCAGCCCGAGGCTGTCCCCACCGTCCTGCGCGGCCACGAGGGGAGTATCTGGACGCTGGCGTTCAGCCCGGATGGGCGCACCCTCGCCACCGGGAGTGGGGACGGCACGGTTCGGCTGTGGCAGGTGGCTCAGCCTGATGCGACCCCCACCGTCCTGCGCGGCCTGGAGGGAGCAATCAATACGCTGGCCTTCAGTCCCGATGGTCGCACCCTCGCCACCGGGAGTAGTGATGGGACGGCCCGGCTGTGGACGACACAGATCTCAGATCTTGAGAACCTCGCCTGTGCGGTACTCAGCCGGAACCTGAACTGGGATGAGTGGCAGCAGTATTTCGGTCTCGATGTGCCCTATCGCCAGACCTGCCCCAACCTGCCGATCCACCCGAGCCTGGCTCGGCCAAAAGTCGATCTGGTTGCGACACTTGTTCAAAAAGGTGAACTTGATCGTGCCCTGTCTACCTATCAGCAGGCACAACAGATTGACCCCACCCTCGCCCCTCCTGCAGCATGGCTGGTTGGTGTGGCTGCGAATATGGTGGCGGATCATCCCGGCACGGCCATCACCGCCTATGAGTACGCGCGCCAGATTGACTCCTTGCTGGAGGGTACCGATGCAAGAACATTGAATACGTTGTGCTGGTACGGCAGCATCGCTGGCCACGCCGCCGTTGTCCTCGACGCCTGCGAGCGTGCGGTCGCCCTGGCGCCGGATGACGGCGGAATTCGCGACAGCCGGGGTCTGGCTCGTGCGCTTACCGGCAATTCCAGTGGGGCCATCGAAGACTTTCAGGCATATATTGTCTGGGCGAATCAGAATGGTAGTGGCGACCATATCCCCCAGCGGCAAGACTGGATTGAATCGCTCAAGGCTGGGCGCAACCCCTTCGACGCGCAGACGCTGGAGCAACTCAAAAGTCAGTAGGCGGGTAGAAGTTGAGACACCCCCCAACCGGGGCGTCCCGCCCCGTAGTGTGCCCGTAGTGTGCCCGTAGTCCCCCGTAGTTCCCCGTAGCCTGCTCGTTGTGTTCCCGTACACGATTCTCGTCCTCTCTCCGGAGAGACAGTCCCGGTCTCGGTGGCTATACTGAGGACACGAAACATCAATCCAGACACAACAACGAAGCACACCATCTCACCACCACAATACACTCAGTCACCTGACACACTGACATCCATCACATCCAGAAGGAGCACGGTCATGCTATACAAGAACACTCAACCCCGCCACGGCCAGCTCAATGGTAGCGTCCACACTCATCTGGATAGCTTCGATGGTATCACCCGCCGACAGGCGGAGGACCCGACGATGCACGCGCACGTGCATGAGTTCAACGCCATCACGGCCAAGAACACCATCGCAGCGGATACGAATGCTCAGGTTCGCGTAAGCTGGAGCATGTTTGGCGACCTGAACCCCTTCATCATGGGGACGTGGCACGTCAGTGCGGTTCTGGAGTCGCTACAGCCCGGCACGAAAGAGCAGATTGCGCTGACCTCGGACACGACGATTGCCCTGACCCCTCGACACGGCCCCGTTGACTACGCCGCGTGGGTGAAAATCCCGGCCAAT
>CAIXLU010000416.1 GCA_903920315.1 uncultured Oscillochloris sp. | reverse complement strand
CGAGTGCATATGCCGACGCATACGACCCTCAACCTTTTACCTGCCGAAGGATTCCTCGGCAGAACCAGCAAGGCTCAGTTGGAAACGTGCAGCAAACCGGGTCCACGGGTGCATTGCCCCGAATTGTGCCTTCGCACACGAACAGTATAGCACACGAACGTGGTGCCCCACGCCGCTGCAAGCGGCGCGGAGGCGAACACCTACCAGGGATAGAGGCCGCACAAGCCTCATTCCTCCCACCCGTAAACGGGCGGGTTTCCTGAGGCTACTTCTATGAAAATAGCCGATAGCCAATACCCGATAGCCAATATCTGAACACCAGCGACCATTTTCATCAGGCGTTGTGCGCCCTGCGTATGGACATCTACGCTGATAATCTTCGGCACACTTTACCATAAACGATGAACCATCGGCAACCTCGTCTCGTTGGCGGCACAGGGCATGAGCAAAGTCCTCAGAAGCTGTCTGAAAAGTCACTGCCACCCTCTCCCGCCCTCCCCCATCGGGAGAGGGCGGGAGAGGGAGAATCGCGGGATATGTGACCTTTTCAGACAGCTTTCTAGACAAGGTTCGTGGGTGCTTTACCGTTCGGTCTACAGCCCGACATCCCAACAGCCCGACATAATGCGCTATGTGGAGGTGTGGGGCAGTCGGAATATGGAAGGCATCTAGCCTCAATCTGAAACCTTGTCTTAGCTGATAGATCTTCGCTGTGTGGTACTATACGGCCTATCGTTTTCACCAGCCCAGAGGAGTCAGCATGACCATCAACCGTACCGCTGAGCGCGTTCGCAGCTTCGGCACGTCAATCTTTGCCGAGATCAGTGCCCTGGCCGTGCAACACGGGGCGGTGAATCTGGGCCAGGGTTTCCCTGACTTCGCCGGTCCAGCATGGGTGAAGGATGCTGCTGCTGAAGCAATCTCCGCCGACCTGAACCAGTACGCGCCTTACCTGGGACTGCCGCGCCTACGCGAGGCGATTGCCGCCACATGGAGCGCACATGGCTGGCGTGAGGTTGACCCGGCCAACGAGGTGACGGTGACAAGCGGGGCTACTGAGGCGATCTTTGGTGCTGTCCAGGCTCTGATCAACCCCGGTGACGAGGTGATCATTTTTGAACCCTTCTACGACGCCTATGTACCCGATGTGGTTATGGCCGGCGGCGTGCCTAAGTATGTGCGGCTGTACCCGCCGCTAAAGGATGAAGGCGGAAGGATGAAGGATGAAGCTCAGCACAGTATAGCTAGCGCCGAACCTTCATCCCTCATCCTTCATCCTTCATCCCTTTCCTGGTCCTTCGACCCTGCCGAACTGGCGGCTGCCTTCTCGCCGCGCACTCGGCTGTTGCTGCTCAATACGCCGAATAACCCCACGGGCAAGGTTTTCTCGCCCGCTGAACTGGCTCAGATCGCCGAGCTGTGCATTCAGCACGATGTCGTTGTCATCGCCGACGAGGTCTACGATCAACTCGTCTTCGCACCGGCTGTCCACACACCAATCGCCACCCTGCCGGGGATGTGGGAGCGTACTCTGACAGTGAATAGCATCGGCAAGACTTTTAGCCTGACGGGCTGGAAGATTGGCTATGCGGTTGGTCCAGCGGATCTGACCGCCGCCCTGCGCGCTGCTCACCAGTGGATTACCTTCGCCACATCTACCCCGCTCCAGGTTGCTGCTGCCGTGGCCCTGGAGCGTGCGGCGAACTGCGATTACTACGCCGAACTGCGTGCCGAGTACGCCGAGCGCCGCGATCTGCTGGCTGATGTGCTGGTCGGCGCGGGATTCCCCACCTTGCCGGTGGAGGGCAGCTACTTCATCATGGCCGACATTAGTCAGGCCGGGTTTTCGAGCGACGCCGATTTCTGCCGTTGGCTGACCCGCGATGTCGGCGTGGCGGCCATCCCGCCCTCGGCATTTTATGCCGATACGTGCGATCTGCCGCTGCTCGCACGCTTCTGCTTCGCCAAGAAGCCAGAAACCCTGCGAGCTGCCGCCGAAAGGTTTCAGGCGCGAGGTTTCAGGTTTCAGGCGTAGCACATGGTTCAATCCAGCTTTACAGTTTGGGCTGCGCGTAATGCGGGCTTCCAGCCCGCCATCTGCGCGTAATGCGGGCTGGAAGTCCTACGAACTGACACCTGACACCTGACACCTGACACCTGACACCTGACACCTGACACCTGACACCTGACACCTGACACCTGACACCTGACACCTGACACCTGACACCTGACACCTGACACCTGACACCTGACACCTGTTATGAGTGTTCAAACGGTAAAGTACCTGCGAACCGTGTCTTATCGAAAAAGAGGGATTTCTTGTGGAAACGAAGTTGCGTGAACTGAAGGGGCGATTGGCCGAGGTGTTCGATCTGAATATGGCCAACGCCCTGCTTGGATGGGATCAGAGTACCTACATGCCCCCCGGAGGTGCCGAGGCCCGTGGTCGGCAGATGTCCACCATTGGCACGATTGCCCACCAGAAAGCCACCGACGAGGAGATCGGTACGCTGCTGGAGGACCTGCGGCCCTACGAGCAGAGCCTCCCCGCCGACGCCGATGATGCCGCGCTCATTCGGGTGGCCCGCCGGGGCTACGAACAACTGGTGCGCGTGCCAAGCGACCTGATCGGCGAGATTTACGCCCACGGGGCGGCATCCTACGACGCCTGGGTGAAGGCTCGTCCGGCCAACGATTTCGCCGCCGTGCGTCCCTATCTGGAGCGGTCTCTGGAACTGAGTCGCCGCCTGGCTAATTGCTTCCCCGGCTACCAGCATATCGCCGATCCGCTGATTGACATCAACGACTACGGCATGCGCGCCGAGTCGGTGCGGGCGATCTTCGCTGAACTGCGCGCCGAACTGGTACCCCTGGTTCAGACGATCTGTGCGCAGCCCCCTGCCGACGACTCGTGCCTGCGCCGGGGTTTCTCTGAGGCTCAACAGTTGGCCTTTGGTGAGCGGATCATCCGCGCCTTTGGCTATGACTACAGCCGTGGTCGCCAGGATAAGACTCACCACCCGTTTATGACCAAGTTCTCTCTCGGTGATGTGCGGATCACCACCCGCGTGCGCGAGGACAACCTGAGCGAAGCGCTCTTCAGCACGCTCCACGAGTCGGGCCACGCGATGTACGAGCAGGGGATTGAACGATCTTTCGAGGGTACGCCGCTGGCCAACGGCACCTCCGCCGGTGTCCACGAGAGCCAGTCGCGATTGTGGGAGAACCAGGTGGGTCGCTCCCAGAGCATGTGGCAGCACTTCTACCCACAACTCCAGGCGGAGTTTCCCGCCCAGCTCGCCGATGTGTCGCTTGACAGATTCTACCGGGCGATCAACAAGGTGCAACGCTCCCTCATCCGCACCGACGCTGATGAAGTAACCTATAACCTGCACGTCATGCTGCGTTTCGACCTGGAATTGGCTCTGCTGGAAGGTAGCCTAGAGATCCGCGATCTGCCCGAGGCATGGAACGCCCGCTATCTGTCCGACCTGGGCATTGCTCCGCCGAGCGATAGCGACGGGGTGATGCAGGATGTCCACTGGTACGGCGGGATGATCGGCGGTGGCTTTCAGGGCTACACAATCGGCAATATCCTGAGTGCGCAGTTCTTTGCCACGGCCCGTGCCGCCCACCCCGAGATTGACGCGGAGATCAGCCAGGGCACGTTCGGTACGCTCCATAAATGGCTGCGCGAGAACATCTACCGCCACGGGAGTAAGTTCACCACCGACGAACTGGTGCAACGGGTCACCGGCGGGCCGCTGAGTATCGCGCCCTATATGGCCTACCTGCGCCAGAAGTACGGCGAGCTGTATCAGATCTAGCACAAGGGGTCAGGGGTCAGGGGTCAGGGGTCAGG
>CAIXLU010000415.1 GCA_903920315.1 uncultured Oscillochloris sp. | reverse complement strand
TACCAGGGGCTGCTGTCCGGCAAATGCACCATCCAGAAGCTGGCGTGAGGACTCGTAGCCCGGTGCGAAGGACGTATCGGGCGGCTGAGTCTGGTCTTTATGCAGTACGACATAATGATAACCGTTTTGCGCCAGGTCGTCCTGAAAGCTGGCGAAGGCGGAGATCTGGCCATTGACGCGGAGGATGGACATACCCGCGCTGCGGGTATTGAGTAGGGCGTTGAAGATCGGGTGGCGGGCGTAGGTACGTGAGACGTAGCCGCCATCAATTCCCTTGCCGTGGGTGATCTGGTAGATCTGGTAGAACGACGAGGTATGTTGGAATGCAAGGCCATACGAGAAACCGGCTGCCGGTTTCAGTGGCAGATCGAACACGCCGTACTGCGCAGGGTCGTTGGCGATCTGCTGGTAGAAGGGCGGTGTGGGCCGTAACGACTCGGCGGGAAACGGGCGCGGCCAGATCTGGAGCAGGAGCAGTGCGGGCGCGATGATCAGCAGTGGCCCGCGCCAACGCGGCAGCCGACGTACGAGCCAGGCCAGACCGCAGGCAGCGCCGATGCCCAGACCGATCACACCGACCTGCATAAAACGTCCTGGCGTCCGCATAAACTCCAGTCCCGGCAGTTGTCGCAGGTAGGCGTAGGGCAGCCTGATTGCATGGCCGCCGATCAGGAGTGGTTGCCCACGGACGTATAGTTCTGGCCCTAGTCCAAAGATCACGCAGAGCAGCGCGAGCAGCAGCCACGGCCACGCACGGCGGCGGTCGCGGATCATTCCCAGCCCTGCCAGCATCAGCCCGACCCACGGCAACGACACCGCCGTCTCGTGGCTGATCTGCGCCGCCGCATCGTCTGGTTGCAGGATCGAGAGCGACCAGGTGCCGAACAGGGCGCTGATCCGATCCGGCAACAGAAACTGGAGCAGGTCGGGCGCATCGGGCAGGTTCGGGTTGACCGCCACCAACAGGGCTGGGTCGTGCGAGGCGCGCAGGATTGCGATCAGCAGCGGGGCGCACAGTGCCAGTGCGGATAGCGCAGCGAGTATGATACGCCCGATCACGGCGCGGCGCTGCTCACGTGGGGCACCAAGCAGCGTGGCAAGGCACATAACACCGCAGGCCAGCGCAATGTAGATAAACTGGTAGCCGTTGTGGAGCAGCACGAAGAGCAGCGCCAGTCCGGCAACGAACGTCCAGCGCAGGCGGCGGTGCGGATCGAGTGCCCGGCGTAGCGCCAGCAGCGCCAGCGGCATCCCGGCGGTGAATGACTTTGTCAGGTGTTCCGGCAGCCCAGCCAAGGTCATCGGGGCAGCCAACACAAAACAGCCCGCGAAGAATGCCACCTCAGGCTCAAGCCCCACATCGCGGGCGAGCAGAAACATCGCGTAGCCGCTCAGCGTCAGGCCAACAAGCAATGTGCCGTTAAACGCCGCCGCCGGTCCCCAGAGCCAGAACGGCAGCGCAATCAGCCCGGTCACGGGTCCGGTTGAGTGGGTAAGGAGGGTGGTGCCGAGCGGATAGTAGAGCAGCGATGCCTCAAACAGCGGCTGCCGACCGAGGAGAACCTGCTGCGTATGCCAGAGCAGATACAGCTCGTGGCGAGCATCTCCCCCAGCGCTGGTAAGCGCCGTTGTGAAATGAGCCACCGTCGGCCAGGAAATAACGATGCTCAGTGCGGCATAGCAGAGGATCGCGACAATATGCTCGTTCCCGCGCAGCGTGTCACGCAGGGTACGTGAGCGGAGGGGGGACTCTGCTGCGGCATAGGGCATCCACTGACTCCTACAAACATAGTTTGACAGCCCGACAGCCCGACACACGTGTCGGGCTGTCGGGTTCTGTCGGTGGAGCGGCTACTTCGTCGGGTCACCCATCTGCGCACCCTCGCGCTTGCTCTGCCAGATCGCCCAGACCAGGGCGACGAAGCAGAAGAACATGGCGACCAGCACCGTGGGGTTGCCCGGTTTGATCGTGACCACAATCGGGGCGATGATCAGGGCCACCAGATTGATCACCTTGATCATCGGATTGAGGGCCGGGCCAGCCGTATCCTTGAGCGGGTCGCCAACAGTGTCGCCAACCACAGCGGCCTTGTGGGGCTCGCTATGCTTGCCGCCAAAGTTGCCTTCCTCAATGTACTTCTTGGCATTATCCCAGGCACCGCCGGCGTTCGACTGGAAGACGGCCATAAGCTGACCGGAGAGGATGATCCCGGCCAGGAAACCACCGAGAGACTCGACACCTAGCAGGAAACCCACCAGGATCGGCACCATCACCGCAATCACGCCCAGGCTCAGCAGTTCCTTCTGGGCCGCCGTGGTCGAGATCATCACGGCGCGAGCGTAGTCGGGCAGAACCTTGCCCTCCATCAGGCCGGGGATACGGAACTGGCGGCGCACCTCGTTAACGATTTGGGCGGCGGCACGTGACACAGCCCGGATAGTGAGCGCCGAGAAGAGGAAAGGTACCGACCCGCCGATCAGCAGACCGATGAAGACACTTGGCGAGGCCACGTTGATCCCGGTGAGAACCACGACATCCTTGGCACCGTCGAGGATCATCTGGGATTGCGCCTTGCCCACATCGGTCAGGTAGGAGCCAAACAGGGCCACCGCCGCGATCACCGCCGAACCGATGGCGATACCCTTGGTGACCGCCTTGGTGGTGTTGCCCACCGCGTCAAGGTCGTCCATCACATTGCGGGCGTTCTTGTCCAGCCCAGCCATCTCGCCAATGCCATTGGCATTGTCGGAGATCGGGCCAAAGCTGTCCATCGAAATCGTGTTGCCGGTGAGCAGCAACATGCCGATGCCGGTGAGTGATACGCCGTAGAGGATAGACGTGAACTGGATCATGTTCGCCTGCACCGCATCCACATTTTGTGCAATCAGCGTCGCACTTACTCCATTGTAGATGAGCACCGAACTGAGGATGGAGCCGGCGATCACCAGAACGGCCCACACACTGCTCTCCATGCCCAAGGCCAGACCAGAGAGAATATTGGTGGCCGCGCCGGTTTGGGACGCCTTCGAGGTTTCCTTCACCGGGCTAAAGTGGGTACTGGTGAAGTACTCGGTGAGCTTGTCGAGGGCAATTGCCAGGACAATGCCGGAGAAGGTGGCCAGGAAGGGTCGCCAGTCTACGGCCTTGGTGGTCGAATCTACCATGAAGTAGGGAGTGGCAGCGGCTCCCGCCACCACCGCGATCCCAGCGGCAAGGTAGAAGCCACGGTTCATCGCGGCCATGGCGTTGCGGCGCTTCTCATCGGTTTTGACGATCATGTTGCCGATCACCGAGGCAACCACACCAATTGCCCGCAGCACCAGCGGGAAAATGATGAAGCGCAAGTCGTAGGATCCGTCGCCAATCGGGTTGGTTGCGCCGGGGGCGAGGCTGACCGCATCGCCCAGCACGAGGCCAAGGATCAGCGCCGACACCAGCGTCACCTCAAAGCTCTCAAAGACATCGGCGGCCATACCGGCGCAGTCGCCAACATTGTCGCCGACCAGGTCGGCGATTACCGCCGCGTTGCGCGGGTCGTCTTCCGGGATACCCGCCTCAACCTTGCCTACCAAGTCGGCACCAACATCAGCGGCCTTGGTGTAGATACCGCCACCGACGCGCATAAACAGGGCGATCAGCGAGCCACCGAAGCCGAAGCCAAGCAAGGCGTCGGGGGCAGCGATGCCGAAGACCAGGAAGATCAGCGTGCCTCCCAGCAGACCCAGACCCACCGTCAGCATACCCGTCACCGAACCAGATTTGTAGGCTATCTGCATGGCCTGGTTGTAGCCCTTGCGTGCGGCAGCCGCCACGCGCACGTTGCCTTCAACCGCCACATTCATGCCGACGAAACCAACCGTGTAAGAGAAGACCGATCCCATCAGGAAGGCGATAGCACGACCGATGGCAACCCAGAGAATCGCCGCTTCTCTGCTGCCAAAACGCTCAATCGCCTCGAAGGTTGGTGGAATCACAAACACACTCGCGCCAAGTACAAAGGTCAGAACCGCAATCAGGATGGCAATCGTACGGAACTGCTGGCTCAAATAGGCGTTTGCGCCCGACTTGATAAAGCCCCACACCTCCTGCATCCTCGCCGTACCCTTATCCTGAGCGAGGATTTGGCTGCGTAGAATGAAGGCATAGGCGATCCCGAAGATGGAGATACCGAGGACGACGTACACTGCGGCCTGCTGAAGTGCGTCCGGCTGTTGCATACACAACCCCTTTGTTGTTGCTAAAAAAGATGAGGCGCTGGTACGGCAATTATACTGCCTGTTCTTCTGTTGTTTGCAGTCGCTAGGGCGCGTGCAGAGTGAAGCAATCTTCACTCTGACGCTATATTTCAAAATCCTAGGGGAAAAAATCACCCATCCTAACCATGCCACGGGCTGCCGCCCGCCCCTCACCCCCCAGCCCCCTCTCCCACACAGGGAGAGGGGGAGCCGGACGCATCTTGGTGCGGAATCTCCTCTCTCCCCCGGTGGGAGAGGGGTAGGGGGTGAGGGGGCAATGGCTACTGAAGAATAAGCGGCAGGAAGACCTGCGATTTGGTAATGCTGAGTGTACCCTTAGCGGTGTAGTAGCCCACATTGCCGGCCTTGTCTGTGGCGCTAACGACGACCCGCACCTGACCTGAAAGGAGCGGGATGGACGCCTCCCAGCGTTCAATGGCACCGTTCGCGCTGGCCTTCGTGAAGGTCACCGGCGTCCATGTGGTGCCGTTCAGCACATACACACCGCTTACTCCGTCGAGTTCGGTGCCATCCGTCCCGTTATCCACCGTAGCGACAATCGTAACTCCGGCGGCTGCAGGTGACAGAGCGTTCGCCGTTGTCATCTGGCTGATCTGCACCGACTGGATGGAGGGTGCGGTGGTATCGTCCAATGCGATCACTGATGCGGCCGTCGAGTCGATATAGTAGACCTTGAAGACCATCTTCGTGTAGCCGCGCAAATCGCCGGTGACGCCGGTAGCGTTGGCCTTGAACTGCGCCGCCATCGCGGTAAGTTGGTCATGCTGATCCGTCCCGCTGCCCACACTGCTGAAGCCAAAGAATTTATCCGGGTACCAGATTCCTGCGCCTGCCGTGAAGGTCGGTTCGTCCTTCGAGGCTGTGATCGGACTGTCGGTCTGCGTGACGATCTGCGTAATCTGCGGATCAAAGTTGGTCGTTGGAGCATACTCACCACCCACGAAGACCACGTCGCGCACCTGGAGCCGACTGCTCCCGCTGCTGTTGAGCGCACTGATGTCGTAAGCAAAAGTGGGCAGAGTAGGTAGTCCGACCTGACTATTCTCGAAGATGCGCAGATGCGGTTTGGGGAAGGTTGAGCCGGTGACATCAACAAAACTGTCTTCGAGCGTAAAATTCTGGTCGGTGAGCCGAAGTACTTTGCTGAGGGTACGCGGCACGGTCACGTAATCACTACTCTGGATGTTGATCGTCGCGGTGATAATGCGCTCCAGACGGCCATTATTATTCGGCAGGATCGGTGCGTTGCTCTGCACCGGCACCGGGATGGGTACCGCACCAACCTGCGGCTCCTCGGGTGGCGGGGCCAGCGGGTTGCTCACCTGCACGTGGATAAAGGGGAGGCCGTAGAGGGTCATAATCGTCAGCGCCTTGGCGTCGTAGGCGCTCAGAACAGCCGTGTTGCGCAGGTAACGCTGTTTGGCGCGGGCCAGGGCCGTGCCGATGGACGCACCAACGTAGGTAGGCGTCCCGCCAATCGTGGCCTGCACATCGCGAACGAGTTCCTGGGTAAGCAGAACCGCCAGTCGCTCGGAATAGTCAATCCCATCAGCAGTACCGTAGCCATAACCGGTGTTGCCGATCCAGTTACCGGCCTGCTTGTTGAATGCCTGGGCGAAATCGGATCGGTAGAGAATGGAATTAAGCCGGTTCGTCGGGGTCAGAACCTGGCTGTCTATGACGTTGTAGCCGCTGTGGCAGCCTACCGAGTAGCCCAGGGTGCCGCCAAAGTAGCCGCCGGGGTAGTAAATATCGGGTGTGTAGCTTGGGGTGCGGATGCGCTGCGCCGTGAAGGTGCCGCCGATACTGCTCGCCCCAGTTGCCGGCAGAATCTGCCAGTGATCGAAGTGTGCGTTCAACGAGAAGATCTTGTTCGGGTTGGTGAGGTAGGGGACATTGGTCACGGTGTTGCTGAAAATGCCCGTCACCGGCTGGGTGAAGACGGCTGTGGTCAGATCGTTGCCGAACCAGGTTTTCTCCAGGTCGCTGCGCGTCCACGCATCGTTGATCGGGCCGGTGATGACGGCGGTCTTGGTGATCTGTGGCGTAATGTAGCTCATCCCGGTCTGCAACGTCTGCGAGATCACCGTCGCCTCATCGCTCAGGAAATCGTAGCCCGTCACGAAGGCGGGGGCGCCGACCTCAATATTCCCGCGTGCGTTGATCGTATAGGTGTTTTGGTAGATTCCCGCCTGCCACGCCAGGTAACGCTGAATATCCTCGGGCGACTCAACCAGTCGCCCGACGGCGCGGTTGGGCATGTAAAGCGGGAAACCCTGGAAACGCAGCGGCTTATCCGTACCGTAAGGGTTGTCGGTGAGCAGCATACGGTCTCTCAAGGCTGCGCCCTGGGGACTGCCTGGATCAATAATGCCGGTGCTGTCCAACGACTTCAGATAGGCGGCGTAATCGGACTCGTTCGCAATGGTGGTCAGGTCAGGGACGCGGAAGAAGGGCAATACATTATCGCCGCCCACCAGGACGATATGTTTGACATTGGGGAAGGGTGCGGCACCGTTTGGAACCGTGGCACCGCCATTGTAGTACATCGTGGGTGTCGGACATGTGACACGCGGCTTGGGTGGGCAGGACGTACCATTACGCACCGGGGTGATAGCTGCCTTGATCACATTATCAATCAGGCGAGCGATTTTGTTGGCGTAAAGCGGGTTCCCCCTGTTGGCATCCCACTCGCTGTAGATACTTGTGACGGTGGGGCCTGTTATCCGGTCGGTTGGCAGAAGGTGCGACAGATCAAGCACATAGCCGTACTCGGGCGAGCCGCTCAAATCAGGGCGACCTGCCACCAGAGGAAAGCTAGGAGGCACGGACGCCAGATTGCCTATCTGAGAGTCGATGCTCTTGATCATGGTCGCGTTCTGCGGGTAGATCACGCTCATACGGTCGTCGAAAGTGATATACAGCGTCGTAATCTTATCAAGCGCTGCATAGGTAGGCGGCGCAACCTGCATCTGTACCTCAGGCGCGGCTTGGGGTGGCCTGGACATACCGCTGCCCGACACCTGGATGGTGAGGTTGTAGCTGCTGGTGGCGCTATATGCGCCACTGGCTGAAGCGACGGCGACGTAGTAGGTACCGGGTTGCCACAGGTAGGTATCAATCGCCTCTGCCGTGGTGCCGGAGTTTGTGCTGATCGAGGTAATATTGCCGCCGATGGAGGCAATACTGCTGCCGATGGACGCAATGCTGCTGCCGATGGACGCAATGCTGCTGCCGATAGACGCAATACTGCTGCCGATGGACGCAATACTGCTGCCGATATTCGTAATATCTTCGATCCCCGATTCTCCCTGCTGCATGCCCACATCCGAATCCGAAGCGAGGATCAGATCGTAGTCACCCGGAAGGGTGTCAAGAGTGATCTTTATACGAGAAGAGGGCTGGAGCAGAGTGATCTTGTAGTAATCAATATCGGACGTGGTACTGATCGTGCCTGTCACCTGCTCCGACCAATCACCCACCGGCACCAGCGGGCTGATTCGCTGGGCCAGGGCCGTTGTGTCGTTCGGCTCC
>CAIXLU010000414.1 GCA_903920315.1 uncultured Oscillochloris sp. | reverse complement strand
CGGACAGTATCGCACACGAACGTGGTGCCCCACGCCGCTGCAAGCGGCGCGGAGGCGAACACCTACCAGGGATAGAGGCCGCACAAGCCTCATTCCTCCCACCCGTAAACGGGCGGGTTTCCTGAGGCTACTTCTATGAAGGGGGCAGCAGCGCGGTGCTGCTGCCCCTCTTCTTCACGTCAGGCATGTTTCAAACCAGTTTGACAGTTTGGGCATATGCACCGCATCCTGTTGCGGCAAATCTGCAATCTAAAATCTGCAATCTGAAATATGCCTAATGATGAGATTACCCTCGCGCCGCAATCGCGTCCTCGGCTACCATGGCGACAATCGGCAGCAGCGGCACCATCGAGAGGTTATACGTCTCGGCGGCCTGACCACGCAGGCGCAGAACTTTCTGTCCGACAAAAATGATCACTGGCAGGCTGAAGGGCATCGCCGCCAGAACTACGCCACGCGCCAGCCAACGCTCGCGTGGCAGCCGCCCGATCAGCGCCTGACATACAGTGACGACCGCTAAGGTGTTGAAGAGGAGCCGCGCATGCTCAAACGTACTCTCGTTCTTCAGGCTCAGATAAGGAATCTTCGGCCAGAATTGCTTGCTGTTCCCATGCAGGATCACCATCACCAGCACATTAGCCAGTACGTAGCCCATTTTCCCTAGAACTGCACGCATGTGGTATATCCTTCCCTTATACGTGCGGCGCACGTGGCCGCAGCTTCCTCTATTTTAGTACAGCTTTCTGGACGTTCGTACCAGGTTAGGGAACAACGATGCTCTTTCTCATCGCCGCACTCCTCGCCAGCGTCGGCATTATTGCCGCCATTATCGCATGGCGCAGCGAGAGCAGTATGCTCGCCATCCGCGAGACTGAAACCCTCAGCGTGGCCGAGGTTGTCGCTCTGCACCGCGCAGGTCGCTTTGGCCACGCGGTCGAGGTGATGGGTACCATCGAGTGCGATACGACGCCGCTCCAGGCTCCCTACAGCGAGATCCTCTGTGTGGCCTATCGCTATACCGTGAGCGAGGATAAGGAGCGAATCGGCGGCTACGGCGCACACCACCAGCCTGGCTTCGTCAATCAGCGCGGAGAGCAAAATATCAGCCATAACCTGGATTACCAGGGCAGTCATGTGCCCCGCTTCTACGTGCGTGATTCCACAGGCCGCATCGCCGTAGACCCGGCGGGGGCGTCCCTCGACATGCCCGAGACGATGGCCCGCTACGAGTCCTACACGGGTGCTGAGTTGAATGTTGAGCGGCAGATCTGGCGCGAGGAACACGCCCTGCCGATGGGCTACCGCGCCTATATCCTGGCCTACGTGGCCAACGATCACGGCGAACCAGTGCTGATGCGCCACCCCATAGACAATTCCCGCCGCTTCATCATCAGCCACCGCGACGAGCGGGCGCTCATTGCCCATACGCGCTGGCGTGCCTACGGACTCTATCTCCTCGGCGGCATGTGCATCGCTACCGCGCTCCTTCTCACCGCCTTCGCCCTGCGTCTGTTTTAAAGCACTACCGCAAAAAGAACGCTGCCACGTTGAACGACATAAGAGTCTTTGCGTCTTTGCGCCTTTGCGTCAAACGCATGGTTCTGGTATGACGCAAAGACGCGAAGACGCAAAGAAAACGAAGACAGCGTGATTTTTGCGGTAGTGCGTTTTAGAAGTTGACGCACTGCCCGTCACACGGTATAGTAGCCGGAATCTGTTGGTCGCCTAAAAGTTCATGAGGTCAGCCCGCCAGCAATGGGTGTGAACCGCACAACCGATATAATCCACTGCCACCGCTGTTCCCTGCGCCTGCCTGCGCAGGTTTTTTTGTAGCCAGATATGCGGCAATCCGCCATCTGCCTAAGGAGAATACCTGATGAGTATTGAGTGGGAGGACAAGTTTGCCCGCGAGGGCCTCACCTTTGATGATGTGCTGCTTGTGCCTGCGGAGTCGAACGTCCTGCCGTCCCAGGCCGATGTCCGCACTTGGCTCACCCGCAAGGTGCAGATGAATATTCCTGTCGTCAGCGCGGCGATGGATACCGTCTCTGAGCATCGTTTGGCCATCGCTCTGGCTCGCGAGGGCGGCATCGGTTTTATCCACAAGAATATGTCCATTGATGAGCAGGCCGAGATGGTGCGTAAGGTCAAGCGCTCCGAGAGCGGGATGATCACCGATCCGATCACGCTCTCGCCCGAACGCACGGTGGGCGATGCCTTCGATCTGATGTCAGAGTATCGCATTAGCGGCGTGCCGATCTGTACCGAAGAGGGCGATCTGGTGGGTATCCTCACCAATCGCGATCTGCGCTTTGAGACGGATCGCACCCGCCCGATCCGTGAATTGATGACCAGCAAGAGCCTGGTGACAGTACCCGAGGGCACGACGCTGGAGCAGGCCAAGGCGGTGCTGCATAAGCATCGCATCGAGAAGGTGCTGGTGGTGGATAGTCGCGGCAAGCTCAGCGGCATGATTACCGTTAAGGACATCATGAAGCAGATCGAGCATCCGATTGCCTGCAAGGACGAGCATGGCCGCCTGCGGGTGGGCGCCGCCATCGGCACCACGGGCGATTATATGGAGCGGGCGGGCGCGCTCCTACGCGCCGGGGCCGATGTGATCACGATTGATACCGCCCACGGGCACTCTCAGGCCGTTCTCGATACGGTCTTACGTGTGCGTGAGTCCTTCCCTGCTATGCAACTCATCGCCGGTAATGTCTCCACCGCCAGCGCGACCCTTGCCCTGATCGAGCGCGGTGTGGATGGGGTGAAGGTCGGACAGGGTCCGGGCTCGATTTGTACAACCCGTGTCGTTACGGGCGCGGGGATGCCGCAGATCACGGCAGTGATGGAGTGTGCTCGTGCGGCCGAACCCTTTGGCGTACCGATCATCGCTGATGGCGGTATCAAGTATTCAGGCGATATTCCGAAGGCTCTAGCCGCCGGTGCGCAGAGCGTGATGATTGGCTCGCTCTTCGCTGGTACCGAAGAGAGTCCCGGCGAGACGATTCTCTACGAGGGCCGCAGCTACAAGAGCTACCGGGGCATGGGCAGTATCGGTGCGATGAAGAAGGGTTCGGGCGACCGCTACTTCCAGGGCGGCGAGGGCAAGAAACTGGTAGCCGAAGGCATTGAGGGTATGGTGGCCTATAAAGGCCCGCTGAGCGATACCGTCTTTCAGCTTGTCGGCGGTCTGCGCGCCGGGATGGGCTATACGGGCTCGCAAAACATTGATACGCTGCGCCGCCATGCCCGCTTCGTCCGCATCACCATGGCGGGCCAGATCGAGAGCCATCCCCACGATGTGACGATCACCAAAGAGGCACCGAACTACGAGAGAAGGTAAGAAGGTAAGACAAGGTTTCAGGTGTAAGGTTTCAGGTTTCAGGCCGGAATCTCGCACCTGAAACCTTGTCTTATAAAGATAAGCGCAAGAGGAGTAAACCACCCCCACCTAAAGGACATATCTTTACCCACATCTTTTGCTCTGTGATGCGGGTGCGAGGTGGTGAGGGGTTTCAGAGTCAAAAACTCTCAAAATCTACCTGTTTTAGTGTTCATTGTGGCGATTTCGTCGCCACAATGAACACCAATTGGCACATT
>CAIXLU010000413.1 GCA_903920315.1 uncultured Oscillochloris sp. | reverse complement strand
CCGGAACCCGGCTCCCGGCCTCCCATCTGTACCAGAACTCCTACACATCCTGCTCGCGGAGCGCCAGGAAGATCGGGGTGATGTCGGGATCGAAGTGACTCCCCGTCAGCTCGATGATATAATCCCTCACCCGCTGGATAGGCCAACCCGCCCGATAAGGCCGGTTGGAACGTAAGGCGTCCCAAACATCAGCGAAGGCGAAGATACGCGCTGCCAGAGGGATGGCGGTACCGACGAGCCCACGCGGATAGCCGCTGCCTTCCCACTTTTCGTGGTGACAAAAGGGAATATCGAGAGCGGGACGCAGATACTCGATAGGGGCAAGCCACTCGTAGGCATATTGAGGGTGCCGACGCATAATGACCCACTCCTCGGGGGTGAGCGGCCCCGGCTTATGCAGGATCGCATCGGGGATACCTAGCTTGCCCACATCGTGCAGCAGGGCACCCCGCCGCACATGCACAATATCGTTGGCGCTCATCCCCATCGCTTGCGCCATACGCACCGTTATTTCTGTCACCCGCTGGCTATGCCCCTCCGTCTCCTGGTCACGCAGGTCGAGGGCTCGCGACCAGCCGATGATCGTGGTGTCGTAAGCCCGCTGGAGCGCGTCGTAGGCGGTTTCTAGCTCGCGCCGACTCTCGTGGAGCTTACGGTAGCGATTCAGGCGAGTAATTGACTGGACGCGCACCCGCAGTTCCAGCGAGTCAATCGGCTTGGTGAGAAAATCGTCCGCGCCAGCCGCGATGCCGGCCAACCGCGAGTTACGGTCATCGAGAGTCGAGATAATCAGCACCGGCACATCGCCCAGGATTGGGTCGGCCCGCAAACGTCGGCATGTCTCTAGACCATCCATGCTTGGCATCATGACATCAAGCAGGATCAAATCGGGCAAAATCTCACGCGCCAGACGCAGACATTCCATCCCATTTGTCGCTACATGCAGGCTATGTCCATCGCGGGCTAGGTAATTTGTAATCAGCTCGCGGACGACAGGCTCGTCGTCGGCAACAAGGATGGTTGCGCCGCTCATGAGAGTGATTCCCTATCATCTTCTATTCGCAACCTAGAGGCATACGCGAGCGAGAGGCGGTAGGGCGGTTTATCATTTCATCCTCCCTCGGTGCTCAGTATGCGGGCGATGGTCATATTGAGTTCATCAAGCCGGATCGGCTTGCTTAGGTAATCGTTGGCCCCAGCGGCGAGGCAGCGTTCGCGGTCGCCAAGCATGGCCAGGGCCGTCACGGCAATAACAGGCGTGCGAGCCAGATACGGATCTGGGTGGGCGCGTAGTTGGGCAATGATCTCAAGGCCGCTCGTTCCAGGCAGATGGATGTCAATCAGGGCCAGATGCGGCCTGATGTCATGGAGTAGTGGCAATACATTATCGCCGTGATCAATATGTGTAAGGACGTAACCTTGGGCGGAGAGATAGTCTTGCAGGAGCACCGACACGGAGCAGTCGTCTTCAGCCAGCAAGATAAGGGGGCGCCCTTCGGTTGCAGGAATAATCGGCACCTGCCACGTCGGCAGTTTATAGAGATCCTGGCGCTGGCGTAGTGGCAGGCGAACAGTGAAGGTGCAGCCCTCTCCCAGCACACTGTCCAGATGAACAGAACCGTCATGCAAGGTGGTTAATTGGCGCACCAGAGAGAGACCAAGGCCCGTGCCGGGTTGCGTGCGGGCAAGCCGACTGTCGAGTTGAACGAAGGGCTGGAAAAGCAGCGGCTGATGGGCGGGCGCGATTCCGATTCCGTGATCCCACACCATAAAGCAGATTTCATCGGACTTCGTGTCAGTCTCCACAATAAGGCCAAACTCGCCGCCATCGGGGGTGAACTTCACTGCGTTCGAGAGCAGGTTGATTAAAATCTGGCGCAGCCGTAGCACATCAGCCTCAATGATCAGGCCGACGGGCGGCTGGGTGTAGCTGAAGTGTTGGCCTTTGGATTCGATCATCGGCCTAATCAGATGTATCACCTCAGCGCAGACATCACCGACCGAGACCGGGCCGAGCTTG
>CAIXLU010000412.1 GCA_903920315.1 uncultured Oscillochloris sp. | reverse complement strand
TCGGGTGCTAACACACTTGCCAGAACCTCACGGCCCCGCGACTGGTCATCAACAATAAGTAATGTCGTTGGTCCACTCACAGAATGCTCTCCCTTATGCTTATCTATTCACATCTACCAATGGCAATTCCAGTTCAACAGTGATCCCAGGGCCATCGTGCCGATTTGTCACGCGACATGTGCCGCCGGTAGCCCAGCAGATCTGGGCCACCGTCGCTAACCCAAGGCCGACTCCTGGCACCTGCCCGGTGAAACTCTCGTCTATCTGGTGGTATGGCTCCCAGATGCGCTGTATCTGGGTGGGGGTCAGCGTGATGCCATTGTCTGTCATAGAAATGATGACTCGTGTGTCCTGGCGCAGCAATTCAACAACCACCGTCGGCTCCTGGTGCGGGTGAAACTTCCGCGAGTTTTCCAAAATTTCGGTAAGCAACATCTCCAAGGTTCGCGTATTCACCGTCAGCCGGTGCGTGTCTAGGCTAAACGATGCCACGATCTGGATCGCCGTGACCCCTAAATCATTACCAATCTGTGTGATCAGATCCGGCAGACTCGTAAGCAACACACCATCTCCCGGCATAAGCATCGTCGGTGCCTCAATGTAGCGAAAGATGTCATCAACAACCGATCTGAGCCGCTGCGCACCGCTATAGGCCGTCTCCGTAAGCATAGCGAGATCCGGTGGAAGCTTGTAGGATTGCTGTCTCAAGAGGCCCATGCCGATAATCAGGCTGGTGAGCGGCGTGCGCAGCTTATGCGACACAAAACTGTGGAAGGCCCAGCCATCACGTTGCGCACTGACTCTGGCAGTCACATCCTGGAGATGAACCAGCCGACGTCCCGCTGCCCCATCGGGAAGATCGAGCAACTCGACCTGAAGCCAGAGCGCGGAGTCCTCCCCCTCGGGCCGTACAAGGTAGCGCGCCGTATCGGAGAGATCTGGCCAACTGGTCCAGGCGTCCTCCGGCGCGAGCCGATAGAGTCGGGCGACAAGATCACGAAACGACTGTTCAGATCTCTGTCCGGTTTGGCGGGTCAGGCCAAGAAAATGCCAGCCCTTCACGTTGCCGTCAAGAGGGTGATCCTCGTGATCGAGCAAAATATAACCATCGGCGGAGCGTTCAATTGCCCAGAGAAACTGGGCATGTTCGTTCGCGGCCAAGCGATGCTCATCAAGCAAAACACGAAAACGGTTGAGCCGCGTGATAGTGCGAACACGAGCACGAAGTTCTTCCCGATTGAAGGGTTTGGACATAAAATCATCGGCACCGGCTTTAATGCCTTGCAGGAGCGAGGCATGATCGTCGAGGGCCGTGATCATCACCACCGGGATAAGCGCGAGGGCGGGGTCGGCGCGAAGACGACGACACACCTCAAACCCGTCCATATCCGGCATCATCACGTCGAGCAGCACCAGATCGGGAGCGAGGAGCCGCATCTGGCTAAGCGCCTCCCATCCTGTCGCTGCGTAGGCGACACGATACCCCTCCGGCTCAAGCAGGCTCGCCAGAGCGACCTGGCTGCGGGGTTGGTCATCAACAACCAGGATCAGGCTTTGGGAATCCAATTGATACCTCTCGCATGATTGCACCGCTCTAAGCGGTGCATATCTTTCAGCAGCTACATCAGTGATAGTAACATCGCCCTACTAAGTGAGCAAGAATAGATTGTAAGAGGCATCTAAACATGTGCGATTCTCCCTCTCCTGCTCCTTCTCCCTGAACGAGAGAGAGGGAGAATTTGTCATCAGGATGCATTCGACGAACGACATGAGAGTCTTTGCGTCTTTGCGCCTTTGCGTCGAACGCATGAGTATGGTGTGACGCAAAGACGCGAAGACGCAGAGAAAACGAAGACAGCGTGACTTTTGCGGTAGTGCCTAAAAAGGCACACGTTCCCTATAGCACGCCAGGCTCTCGGGGTCGTCCACATCAAGGCTGAGGGTGGCTGATGCATAAAGCTGGAGGCGCAGGCCGAGGGTGGTGGCGTCCTCACGGTGCAGGCGAGCGCTCTGTGCACCGAAACGAAAGGGCAGGGCGCCGGGGAGGTGCAAGCCAAGGGCGTTAGTACCGTCGCCCTGGCGATCTGTCGCCAGGATCAGATCAGCCTCTCCCGCCAGGGCATTGGCTAGGGAGAAGACATCAGTACAGGAGATCAGCGGTACATCGGCGGGGATGACCAGCATCGTCGCAACGCCAGCGGCCACCAGGCGAGCCCTGGCCTGCTCCAATGCCCCGTTCAAACTGCCCGCGCTATCGAGGATCGTGCGCGTGCCCGCAGATCTCGCCAGAGCCAGCACCTCGGGGTCGGCACTGATCACCCAGACATCGGCGATGGCCGCGCCCCGGCAGGTCATAAGGGTTGTCAGGACGCGCCTAAGCATTTCGATCACCAAATCGCGGCGCTCGATCAGGCTCAGGAACCCAGCGAGGCGGCTCTTGGCGTGGGAGAGAGCCTTCACTGGCACTACGGCATGGATTGACAACATCACACCGCCGCTGGGTGGGCCTTGGCAAGCTGGAGCGCCACCCTGGACAGGTTGGCCTTCTCAAGCGGGCCACGCATAATCGTGTCGGTCACGGCTACCCGCAGGCCCAGGGCTGCGATCTGCGGAGCCAGATGAGCGTCCACCCGGTCAATGACGATACCATCGAGTAACCCTGCGTATGCCTGAGCCGCGCCCACGGCGGAAACCTCCAGTCCGACGGCGCGCATCAGTGGCGCGGCTGGCCCCTTGATCGGGGCACCGCCAACAATGGGGCTTACGGTGATTACGGGAGCGGAACTGGCCAAGATCGCCGCACGCACGCCAGGAATCGCCAAGATCGGGCCGATGCTGACCACCGGGTTGCTGGGAGCGATCAGGATCGCTTCTGCAGTCGCAATCAGATCCAGCAGACCGGGAGCGGGGCGAGCTGCTTCCACACCAACATAGCGCACCCCGCGCACCGCATCTTGCGCCCGCCGACGCACAAAATACTCCTCAAAGTGTACCTCGCCCGTATCAGTGATGATGTGGGTTGGCACAGGATCATCGCTCATCGGCATAATCTTCACCGCCACGCCCAGGGACTGGCAGAAGCTGTTGGTAACCTCGCTGAGGGTGGAACCCTCGCGCAGCATTGCTGTGCGGCGGATATGCAGGGCCAGGTCGCGGTCGCCAAGTTTGAACCAGCCCGGCCCGCCCAGCTTCATCAGCCACGACATACATTCGCTCGTATCGCCGACGATCCCCCAGCCCTGCTCGCGGTCAATCAGGTCGGCTAACGTACAGGTGACAATATCGAGATCCGGCGAGATTCTCAGGCCGTGCAGTTCCATATCGTCGCCGGTATTCACCACCGCAGTGATCGACTCGGGCGGCACAACCTGGACGAGGCCCTCGATAAAGCGGGCGGCACCCACACCGCCGGCGAGGACAAGGATCATGGGAGAGTTCCTAGCTTTTTCAGGATGAACTCATGCATCGTACCACGTGACGGCTCTCAGGGCGAATATAAAGTTTGTGCGCCCATGGCATGTGCAAAGTCCTGTCACCGTATCGCCGTGGGGCTAAAGCCAATACCTTTCAAATAAGGGGTCTGCCGCCGCTCAGCCCTCACCCCCCAGCCCCCTCGCCCGCTGCGGGGGGCGAGGGGGGGTATTTCCTTTCAGGAAGCGATATACCCCCCTCTCCCGCGTGCGGG
>CAIXLU010000411.1 GCA_903920315.1 uncultured Oscillochloris sp. | reverse complement strand
TGACCCCTGACCCCTGACCCCTGACCCCTGACCCCTGACCCCTGACCCCTGACCCCTGACCCCTGACCCCTGACCCCTGACCCCTGGTTATACACCGCCCCCCACGCACCCAGGGCCGTCAGGCCAAAGAGCGTGGCTACCGCCAGGTTATAGCCCACGCTCGGGTCTACGCCACTAAGGTGGATGAGCGCCCCGACGAACACAAAGCCAAAGTAGTAGTAGTTAATGTATCCCCCGGCGTGCCAGGGGTCGTAGGGCGGGAAGGATGCGCTCTTCAGCACGGCGTTGAGGTAGGCGAAGTCCATTGGCTTTTCGCCGCCGCGCCCAGGGTGCCAGAGATCCGGGTTGAGCCAGCGCAGCAGCAGGCCGAGCAGCAGAAAGCTCAGGAACACCGCCTCGGCGCTGAGCAGGGCCGTTCGCCGCACCCGCCAGAACTCGCGCAGATCGTCGCGAACCCGCCAGGCGGCGAAAGCTCCGCCCGCCAGCAGCGGCGCGGCGCAGAGCCAGAGCGTCCCTGGCGTAAAGGGCAGCGGCAGCAGCGGCAGATGAGTGACGCCCGCGCTACCGGCCATCCCCGGCACGCCGGTATCGTTGCCCAGGCTGCCCAGCAACCAGGCCAGGTAGGCCACCACCAGCAATCCCACCGTTTTTGCCAGACTGAAGCCGCGATCCGGCAGACCCGGCAGTACCCTGAAGAGCAGCGCGAAGGTGGCCAGACCGAGCAGTTCCAGCACCAGCACCCAGGATAGCGGGGACAATGCGGCGATCAGACCACCGGGATAGAGGCTTGTCCAGGTGCCGCCCGTCGTATAGCGCGGCCACTGGCTCGCCGTCAGCCGCAGCGCGGTCGGGTTCAGGTTAGCCACAATCAGCGGCGACTTGTAGACCTCGTCCCAGTTCACGTGCGCCGTAATCAGATCCTCAGCGTGTTTCCGTGTGTAGCTCGGAGTCTTCTGGAAGATCAGCACCCGTGGGTGATCATAGACAGTGAACGCCTCCTCGGCACCCTGATCGGGAATCTGCACGCCCAGAATAGTCGGGTACGAGGTCACCTCCGCCACCAGCTTGAACCCTAGGTCGCCGTTAAATAGGCTGCCGTAGTAGTTCATCAGCGCCGGGTAGCGCATACGCAGGCGGGCCGTACTCGCATAAACCCGGTTGCTGGTCAGAGCGATATAGTCGGCTTGGTCGAGCTGATCGAGCATACCCTCTTCATACACGCCATCCTGGTTATAGACCCCGATATACTTGCGCTGGTCGTCCTCGGCGTAGGGCGGCGAACTGATCCCGAAATAGGTGCCGCCCCAGGTCGCCGCTGTCGTCTGGAGAGGCAGCGGGTCATCCCAGATTTCTGCTATCACCCGTGCGCCCGGCGTGGCGTGATCCGCCAGCCAGCGTGCCGCGATCACCCGCGAGTGCGGCTGCGTGTAGATCCGCGAGAAGGCGTAGGCCCATCCCAATGTAGTCAGAAGGACGAGAACCAGTGACCAGCGACCAAGTGCCCTAGCCCCTGCCCGCCTCCTGCCTCCTGCCTCCCGTCCCCAGTCCCACATCCGCATCAGCAGCCAGGCCGCAAAAATGATCAGCGCGCCGTAGATCGGCAGCAGGTAGCGCATTGTGATCGCGAACTGCGCCCCCTGCCAGCCGAAGTAGAACCCCACCCAGACAAACAGCACCCAGGCCGCTGGAGATTGGGGATTGGGGATTGGGGATTGGGGATTGCCGAACTTGCGCAGTCGCCAATCGGCAATCCAAAATCTGAAATCCCCAATCGCAAAGATCAGCCATCCGGCCCAGGCCGCGATCCCCAGGGCTGGCCCCATCCCCCAGAGCATGTTCACCCAGGGGAAGGTATAGGCCGACCGGCCAACCCACTGCTGCCCCGGCGGGAAATCGGTTTCGCCGCTCACCAGGCTGCGCACCGTACCCAAGTTGGCAATAAAGCGTGGATCAGGCCGAAAATCAAAGAAGCCCTTGCCCTGGAGCATACCGATGTCGAGGATGCGCGTCCCCGCCATCTCCGGCGAGGTCGGCAACGAACCGCTGAACGAGTCGGGCGACATGGTGCGGAAGGCCAGCAGGGTCAGTGTCCCCGCCAACACCAGCAGCGGCAACTCGCGTGTCAGGAAGCGGTCGAGG
>CAIXLU010000410.1 GCA_903920315.1 uncultured Oscillochloris sp. | reverse complement strand
TGGCGATTTCGTCGCCACAATGAACACCAATTGGCTCATTTTCCACTGGTGGAGCCGCTCCAGCCGATCTCCGCAGGTTTGACCCATTGCTCCGTTTATCGCATTGCAATGCGGTAAAAAAAGATGTGGGTAAAGATATGCGCAAGCGGGGGGGACAATGCATTGGTTCCCCCCCGCTTGCGGGGGGGCTAGGGGGGGTGATCGGCGGGAGCCTTTCTGCGAAGATATTTACAACTGTCGTACTCTCGGCTATCGGCTATGTTCGCGTCAGCCCCAGCGACTCCATCGCCTTCTCCTCGCGGGCGCGCATCGCGGCGGCGTCATCATGGCCGCGCTCGTGGTCGTAGCCGAGCAGGTGTAGGGTGCCGTGGGCCGCCAGGTAGGCGAGTTCGCGGGCGGGGGAGTGGCCATAATCTGCGGCCTGGATGAGGATACGCTCGTAGGAGATGGCGATGTCGCCCAGGTAGCGCGGCCCCTCGGTTGGGGAGACAAACCCACGCTCGGGGCCGTCGTCGCCGAAGGAGAGGACATCGGTAGGAGCATCAACGTTGCGGTAGTCGCGGTTTAGTGCCTGAATGTGGGCGTCATCGGTGATCAACACGCCGATTTCCAACGGGCCGTGATCGCCCTCGGCCCGTAGTACCGCCGCAATCGCCTGCTCAGCCAGCGAGAGATCCAGCTCAGCCGGGACACGCCCCTCCAGACCTTCGGCAAGACTCACTTCGATGATGTGAATATGATCCGTCATCAGACAACCATGTGATTCGCGCACAACACCCGACAAAAATGGCCGCTGGTGCCCGGCTATCGGCTATCGGCTATCGGCTATCGGCTATCGGCTATCGGCTATTTTCAGGCGATACCGGCACCTGTCATCATATCAGCGACTTTGTTCAGCACATCACGCTCACGCTCGAAGGAGACGAGGCGCAGCGCCTCACCAAGCGAGAACCAGCGCGCATCGTCTACCTCGGCCTCTTGGGGGCACACGTCGCCACTGGCGTAGCGGATGAGGAAGAGATCGACATATTTATGGATGCGAGAGGGACCAGCGCGAAACCAGTACTCAATCGTCGCCAGGTGCCGGACGATCTCGCCCGTAAGGCCGGTCTCCTCCGCCACCTCACGCAGCGCCGCAGCTTCAGCCGTCTCACCACGATTCACATGACCTTTAGGAAGACCCCAGCGACCGCCGTGGTCGGTAGCGATCAAGACAACCTCTATTCGCGCTTCACGTACCCGATAGATTATGCCGCCAGCAGAGTAGGCAGTGCGGTGAAGATTCGGTCTGTTGGCGCGTGAGGTCATGAATACCGTTAGGCTTTCTTGGGGTAGGTTCGCAGTGCCCGCTCTCGTGTGACACAGCTACACGCCCGCAGGCATTATAACATGCAACAGTTCTCGGCTACCGTCTGGGCCAATGCCAGCTAGGGCTGGTGCCTACGGCAGCCAGAGGATCGGTGAAGCGTAGTCAACGCCTTTCACTAGCCGTTCCCCAATCGTGCCGTCGGCGGCATAGCGCCAGATCGCCCCCGCGCCCTCGGTCTGGTAAAGCAGTTCCTGCGCGGGGTCTTTGGGCTGCCAGCCATCGGGCATGGCCAGGGCTAGGGATGAGCCATCAGGCGACCATGCCGCTGCGGTCACTCTCGGAGTCTGCCAATCAATGCTACCGACCGTCGCTACTTCACCGTCGGGCAGAAACATGCGACCGGCAACACCGAGTCGTACGACAGAAAGTTTCCAGGTTTCGTAGCCACTGCCGCCACGGGCGTCGCCGACGTTATGCTCTAGCACCGCTGCCTGCTTCCCGTCGGGACGAAAGCGTACCGGCAGCATCCAGCCCGCCCCGCTAACCAAGGGCTGGCCGTCGCCCTTAAACGAATCGCCGATCTCGGTGATATTTATATCAACCAGGGAACGATAGCCGAGAAAGCGCTGGTAGGAGAGTTGTTCGCCAGAGGGTGTCCAGGCCGGGGCGTACACGAGGTAGCCCTGGGCGCGGGCCGCACTTTTGGCAGCGGCGAAATTCCAGCCGTTCTGACCCTGGCGATTCACGAGATGCACAGCGTTATTCGCGCTCAGAAAACTCTGCTCGGCAGACGGGCTGGTGGGGGGGGTTGCGAAGGCGATCCTGCGCCCATCGGGAGCGAAGGCCGGATCGCAACCGGGGGCCAGGCTGCGCTCCTGCCCGTCGCCCAGCGCGAGAATCCGCACCTCAGAAGCGGCGCACCAGCGACTCCAGCCCTCCCATGTCAGAGTGTGTGGATCATCGCTATCAACCGAGCTATAGGCAAGGGCCAAGCCATCGGGTGCCCAGCTCAGATCGCCCTCGGCCCGCTCGTTATGGGTTACCTGCTGCGCCGCTGACCCATCGCGCTGGGCAACCCAGATCTCACCCAATCGACCCGTGCCGATCACCAGTGCCAGAAGCAGCCCGTCGGGAGTGGCGGTAAAGGAGCGCACGCCCTTGGCGAGGGTGTGTTCAGTGCGGGTGCGGATGCCGTAGGCCACCAGATTTCCCCCGCGCAGAAAGAGAATCTCCGCTTCGGCGGCAGGCTTGGCCGTGGCGGTAGACGGGATAGCGGACGGCGGGACGATGAGAGTGGGAACCGCAGTGGGTGGGACGGCAAGAGTGGGAACAGCCGTAGGCGGGATGGAGGTCGTGCGAACGGCGGTAGGCGGGATGGAGGTAGGCGGGATGGAGGTAGGCGGGATGGAGGTAGGCGAGGGTACATTCACCACCGGATCCTTCACACAACCAGCCAGCATTATACACGCCAGGAGCGACAGAACGAGATATTTCTGCATTGTATGCCTCACAACGAAGGCAGGGGTGGCACATCATCGCCACCCCTGCCTCTATAAACTCCTCACAAAAAAGCTTGATAGAAGTGGTATCAGCTAGACAAGAAGCTCCAGATCGCCAAGCAACTGGTCGAAGGTATCCATCGCGGCCTGGATGGGAGCTGGCGAGGTCATATCTACCCCGGCGCCGCGCAGCAGGTTGATCGAGGATTGGGAGGCACCGCTGCTGAGGAAACGCAGGTAACGATCAATCGCCGGCTGGCCCTCGTCAATAATCTGCCGACTGAGGGCCAGGGCCGCCGAGAGGCCGGTGGCATACTGGTAGACATAGAAATTGTAGTAGAAGTGCGGGATGCGCGCCCACTCCCAGGCGATCTCCTCATCCAGCGTCACCGCCGGACCGTGGTACGTACTCACCAGATCATAGTAACGCTGACTCATCCCGTCAGCGGTCAGCGGCTCGCCGGACTCCGCCCGCACGTGCATATCCAGCTCAAAGGCGGCAAACATCGTCTGGCGGAAGATCGTTGTCCGCACATCCTCAAGCTGCTGCACCAGCAGGCGTTTGCGCAGTTGCTCATTGGAGTGGTGCTTGAGCAGATAGTCGGTGAGCAGAGCCTCATTGAGTGTCGAGGCGACCTCGGCCACAAAGATCGTGTAGTTACCGTAGACAAAGGGCTGGGTTTTGCGGGTGAAGTAAGAGTGCATCGAGTGACCCAGTTCGTGGGCCAGGGTAAAGACATCGTGCAGGCGATCCTGGTAGTTGAGCAAGATGAAGGGCGGCGTGCCATAGGTTCCGCCGCTGTAGGCACCATTACGCTTGCCCACATTTTCGTACACATCAATCCAGCGGTTGCCGAAACTCTCGCGCAGAGCTGCACCATAGCTTGGCCCAAGGGGCGCAAACGCCGCCAGCATCATCTCTTGGGCTTCGGCATAGGAAATCTCCAGCGCCACCTCGGGCACCGGCGGCGTGTAGAGATCGTAAATCCGTAGGTCGTCCAGGCCCATGATCTTTTTGCGGATAGCCATATAGCGGTGCAGCTTCGGCAGGTTCGCCTCAATCGTACCGATCAGGTTATGGTAAACGTCCAGCGGGATCTCGTTCGGTTTGAGCGCTGCCTCTAGGGCCGAGCCAAAGTTGCGCACGCGGGCGTCGAGGGCGTGGGTACGCACCGCTGCGCCCAGGGTGGTGGCCAGGGTGTTGCGGAAGGGCTTGTAGGCGTTATAGAGACCCTTAAAGGCATCGTGGCGCACCCGCCGGTCGCCGCTCTCGATATAGCGACCATAGCGTGCATGCGAGAGTTGCACGCTGATCCCCTGCTCATCGGTAATATCCGGGAGGCTGATGTCGGAGTTATTCAGCATCCCAAAAATTTCGTAGGGGGCGCGGGTCACATCGCTGAACTGTGCCAGCAAGCCCTCAACTTCAGCCGAGCGAATGTGATCGCGCTGCTTGTTGAGTTTCTCCAACTCGTAGGTGTACATCCTCAACCCCGCCTCCTGGGCCAACCACGCCGTCAGCGTCTCCTGAGGGATAGACAGGATCTCTGGATCAATGAAGGCCATGGTCGCCGAGATGCGGGCCACAAAGGAGCCAGCCTGCTCACTCATCGCTTGCCCAATCGGGTTGGTACTATCCGAATCTTTGAACTGATGCGCGTAGACGTAGAGTTTTCCAAGTTGGCAACTCACCTCATCGCGCAGGCGCAGGGCGGCCAGGAGCTGACCTGGCCCCTGGCCCAGCGTACCTTGGAGCGCCGGGAACTCCTGAGATCGTCCCTCAATCGCTCCAAGCTCGGCACTCCAGACATCGGCATCGGCGAAGATCAGCCCGAGATCCCACGTATAGTCCGGTGGGGCCTCCGCACGGGTGGGTACCTTATGTGTATCAATCATCATTGCTCCTTAGGCAAGGTGTCAGGGGTCAGGGGTCAGGGGTCAGGGGTCAGGGGTCAGGGGTCAGGGGTCAGGGGTCAGGGGTCAAGTTTACCGTTTGTCGTGCGGGCTTCCAGCCTGCTGACGCGCATCCGGCGGGCTGGAAGCCCACACGACGAACACCGCGTGACGCGCTCGACCTGACACCTGAAACCTCGCACCTGAAACCTTGCCTTACTCTATTTTTGCGTCAACCAGCCGCTCTAGCCGATCCACAAACCCCGCCATCACCTCAAAGGCCCGATCCATCGCCGCCGGGGTGGTTATATCAATACCGGCCAGGGCCAGGGCGTCGAGCGGGTAGCGCGATCCGCCCGCCGAAAGGAACTGTAGATAGCGCGTGACGGCCCCCTCTTCGCCGCGCAGTACGCCGTCGGCCAAGGCATTGGCCGACGCGATGCCCGAGGCGTACTGGTAGACATAGAAGTTGCTGTAGAGGTGCGAGAACTGCGCCCAGATGATGCCGTTGCGTGCGACGTCAACGTGTACCGCCGGGCCGTAGCCGTGGGCAAACAGATCGGCCAGCAACCGCCCCATACGCTCCGCCGTCACTGCCTCGCCCGCTTCGGCCCAGGTGTGAACCTGCTGCTCAAACTGCGAGAGGATCGGCATAACAAAGAGGTAGCGGTGAAAGTTGGACATGGCCTCTTCGATCAGGCCAATCTGGAGTTCACGTGGGCTATCCTGGGCCAGCAGGTGGCCGCGCACCATCGCCTGATTAAAGTTCGACGCCACCTCGGCCACAAAGAGGGTGTAGTCGCTATAGACTGCTGGCTGTACCCGGTTGGTATACCAACTGTGCATCGAGTGGCCCAGTTCGTGGGCGAGGGTACTCATGCTGATCAGGTTATCGCCGTAGTTCATCAGGATGAACGGCGGTGTGCCGTAGCCGCCCCCCGAATAGGCACCGTCCGCCTTTCCCTGGTTCGGGTAGATGTCCACCCAACGCTCACTGGTAAGCCCAATCCGGGCGACACGCACATACTCATCGCCCAAGGGAGCCATCCCCGCGCAGATCATATCCACCGCCTCGGCGTAACTCACTACTGGCGAGGCGGCGAGCGGCGCAAAGATATCGCATGGCTCCATCTGCGTCAGGCCAAGCGCCCGTCGGCGAATCTCCCAGTAGCGATGCCAGATCGGCACGTGTCGGTTGCAGGCCGCAATCACCGTATCGTAGACGGCCTGCGGCACATTCGACGCGCTTAACGACGCCTCCATCGAAGTCGCATATCCGTGCGATTGAGCCAGAAAGACATCACTCTTCACACTGCCCGCGTAGAGCGCACCGAAGCTGTTTCGCAGCGACAGGAAGGCATCGGCATAGGACTCCCAGGCGCTCTTGCGCACCTGCCGATCCTCGTGCTGGAGCAATTCGCCGATCGTGCCACGGGCGACGTGGTAGTGTACTCCCGCGCTGTCGGTAGCATCGGCGAAGCACAAGTCGCCATCAGCAAGCATCTGGTAGGCGCTGGATGGCGTACTCAGAGCCTCGCCCGCCGCCGCCAGCACCTGCTCCACCTCGGCGGATCGTACGTGGTCGCGCCGACGCCACAGGTTATTCAGATAGTGGTGATACATGCCCAAAGCTGGCTCGTCGGTGAGAAACGCCGCGACTCGCGTCGGATCAACCGCCAGCAACTCTGGTTCGGCGAAGGCCGCCGCCGCTGAAAAACGAGCGGAGAGGCCGATCGCCCGATCGCGCAGGGCTGCCGCCTCCTGATTGGTTGTATCCTCGTCGAAGGACATCAGCGCGTAGCAGAGAAGTTTATATGCGGCCACCCGCAGATCGCTCCAGGCCACAAACCATGCCCACAGCGTTGGTGCAGACTCACCGAGCCGACCCTGGAACTGTGCCAGACCGAGCAGTTCACCCTCAACCCGCCGGGCCTCAGCCTCCCAGGCTGCGCTGTCAGCAAAAATATGGGTAAGATCCCATGTATGCTCGCGCCCAATCTCCTCGCGACGCGGCAAAGCCGTGGTTGTCATAATGATCGGTTCCCTTTCTCGATCACAGCGACCGTGCCGAATGTCGCAGGTGTAGAATGAATTATACCCTTCTCGTTGGCTTGTTGCCACTATAAACTTGGGTAAAAAAGCTCGATCCGTCCAACTTGCGTGTATCCGATGCCGTGTTAGAATAGAGTGTGTGGAAGAGGCACCCAGATCATTAAGAATGAGACGAGGGGAATCTATGAGTGACGATTATCAGTACCCGCCGACAAAGCAGCGTCGGCAATCCCGTCAGGAGTGGGATGCGCGCAGGATACGGGCGCTCCGCGAGCATATGGGGATGACTCAGCAGCAGATGGCTGACGAGCTAGAGGTTCGGCAGCAGACCATCAGCGAGTGGGAGACGGGTACCCACAAGCCGCATCGCTCGACGCAGAAAACGCTCTCGATGGTTGCGGAACGCGCTGGCTTCGCCTACCCGCTTGATCAGGACAATGATCCTCACGTCCCGCTGATCGAACCCTGATCGCCTGCACTTCTGTCTTCTGGCCCCACAAACGTGCGCGTGAACTATTCTGGGCCGAGGAAGATATCGGTGCATGCGTGCGTCTTTATTTGGTCATGTGAGGAGCGGTGCCGCCACGTAAGGAAGCGAAAACTCTTTGCATTTTCCACTGTCATGGCGCATATTCGTCCCTTATCAGTGCGCTATGAATTGGCCTATGTGTTGACCCTTGCTGAGGGGTGTGATAAAATAGCCGAGGTATTCTGTGCCCCTTATCGTCTCTGCCCGGAACGGGTGTAGGAGGAAGGACTGCGCATGGCGGAGCCGGATAGCCTTTTGCAACTTGGGATAGAGGCCGCTCGCGATGGAAATAAAGAGGAGGCACGCAACCTCTTCCGCCTGCTTACTCGTCAGGACTCCACAAACGCTCAGGCGTGGCTCTGGCTTGCGGGGGTGGCTGAGAATCGTGAAGAGCGCCAGTCTGCCCTTGAGCATGTCGTTGAGCTAGATCCTACGAACGAAATGGCGGTCAAGGGTCTTCAGTCGCTCGGGGTACGCCCCGGTGGTCGCGCTGTCGCACCGCCAGTTGAGAAACTGACCCCGCCCGCGCCATCCGCGCCGCCCGCGCCATCCGCGCCGCCCGCGCCATCCGCGCCGCCCGCGCCCAGCACCCGCGACAGCGATCCCTTTGACGACGACGATGACCCCTTTGCCGAACTGAACAATCTTTCTGGTCTTATCGCCGACACTGAGGGACCGGTACGACGTGATCCGCCCCCGGTTACGACGCCAAGTGCTGGCACCGATTCTGGTACCTCGAACCAGTCGGGCAGTAACCGTCCGTCGAGTAGCAGTAACCGTCTGTCGAGTAGCAGTAACCGTCCGTCGAGTGGCCGCCGATCTAGCGTCTACGACGCGGATGAAGGCACGGTACCCGCTCGTCGCGGCTTGAGTCCCTTGCTCCTTATTCTTCTCGGTCTCGTCGGCGTCATGCTGATCGGAATCTTGATTACATCCTTCCTCAACGGGAAGAAGCCACAGGTTGCGACTCAGCCTACTCCCAAGCAGACTTCCGCTGCCGTGATCCATGCGACGGCGGTTTTGTCCACCACCTTGGAGCCGACAACGGTTCCCGGTGGCGACATAGGCACAACTCAGCCGGTTACGCAGACCGCCAGCCTCGGTCAGCCCCCCACTGAGCCGGTAGTGGTTCCCCCCACTGCGGCCCCTCTGGCCGACGTGACTCAGGCGAACCCGGCGATCATCCCGGCGAATACGCCCCTCCAGAGCGAGGGCTGGCTCTATGACTTCAATCAGCCCACCTACGCCGCGCCTATCGTCGGATCGGTCGGCACATATCAGCCCACCAATGGACGCTTCGCCGTTGTGCTGATCTTCGCGGTGAATAACACGGGGACAAGCCAGGGAATTCCGGCAAACTTCTTCGTTCTCAAGGATGCCCAGGGTCGTGTCTGGGAGGCTCGGCCTGATGTTTCTGATGCCTATGTCATCCCTGGTGTCAACGCAGATATGAGCCAGACCCAGCAGATCGCGCCCGATGGGATCACCCACAGTGTTGCCTTGGTCTTCGATGTGGCCCCTGATGCGACTAATCTGGTCTTCTTCGCACGGAGTAACCCCGCGCAGGGCTGGTTGGTCTTGCCGAATGTCTAGAAGTACGATGTTTGGGGCGGGCTATGCCCGCCCCAGATCTTCCCCCTTAACGTGACCGACTCCACACCACCAACGCTAAATCCTGAGCAGTTGCTGCGCACCGGCGTCTCCGCCCTCCGTGCTGGCAATCGTGCTGCCGCCTATGCGCTCTTCCTCGCTCTTACCCAAGAGTACCCGGACGATGTGCGTGCGTGGCTTGGGCTTGCCAGCGCCGCGACAGTCGCGGACGAGCAGCGCAATGCCCTCGAACATGTTGTCGCACTTAACCCGGCGCATCCCCAGGCTCTCCGGGCGCTGGCGAGCCTCTCGCTGCAGACAATGACGCCAACTGGTACGTTGCTCGAACCATCTGTCGCCATTGCCCCGCCATCTGAGCAGACTGCCGCCCACGGGCGATACCCGCTGCTGAATGTGATTGCGCTAATGGTGATGGGCGTTATTCTGCTCATCCTTATTTTTGTTGGTATCAGGTTCTTCAACAGCTCAGAGCGCACGGCGGGAATGCCAACGCTTATCCCCGCGCCGACACTCCAAACGACGGTGGCGGTGTTCACCTCTGTGGTGACGCCGACCTCTGTGGTGATGCCGACCTCTGTGGTGATGCCGACCTCTGTGGTGATGCCGACCTCTGTGGTGATGCCTACGAATGGTGCGCAGGTCACGCCTATTGCCGCGCTGCCCGCTCACACCAGCTTGCCCCTTGGTACCTTAGTTGAGATTGATGGCTGGAGTACCACCCTCCTGCGGCCTGATTACGCCATGATCCTTGAGGGCAGTATTGGTGACATGCGTCCATCTGGGCGATTTGTCCTTACGCTGATGGCCGTCAGCAATAACAGCACACGTTCGCGCCGCGTCCCCGCCGACCTGTTCACCGTGATTGATAGCAGGGGTCGCCGCTATCGTCCGGTGTCGAACGCCTCCAGCGCCTACCTGACTCTCTATGGACGCGGACAGCACGGTGACCTCGCCCTTGAGGATGAGATCTCCCCCGGCAGTGGTATGCGCAGCGTGCCCATCCTCTTCGATGTTCCGACGAATGCGAATGGCCTCATGCTCACGATCCGTGACAACGGATCGACGGGTTGGCCAATCGAGAGTGTGTCCTCCCCGGCCATCAACGTCGGCCCGTAACCTCCTCCCGTCACCTTCACCTGATAACGCACGGTATATGGATAGCGATCCTGCCCTGGATCGTGCTATCCGCTGCCTACCGAGGAGGCACCCGTGCGCCTACCCTTTCGGATCGCGATCCTGGCCCTGGTCGGAATTGTCCTGGCCAGTCATGTTGTCGCCCGTGCGGAGACGACCACCGTGGTAATCAACGAGTTTATGCCCGACCCGCTGAGCGGTAACGAGTGGGCTGAACTCTACAACCCCGGCCCTGTTGCGGTGACAATTGACGGCTGGCAGATTGATGATGACACTGTCGGCAGGCCCGGAGTAATTATTGCGCCCGCCACACAAATCGCCCCTGGTGAGTATCTGGTCTTTACCTGGGCCAGCAATATTCTGAACAAGACGGGTGATACCATTCGGCTGCTTGATCCTGCTGGTGTGGTTATGGATAGCTACAGCTACACCAATGCACAGAGCGATCTTTCCCTTGCCCGTATTCCCGACGGCGGTATCGTCTGGAATTGGGGTGGTTCCAGCGCTGGCGTGCCGAATGTTCCCACGCCCACACGAGTGCCGGTTAGCCCGACATTAGATACGGCAACGCCGACCGATACCGCAACGCGGGCCGATACCGCAACACCCACTAAAACCGCCATCCTGGCTAACACTGCAACAGCTACCAACACTGCAATGCCTACCAGTACCGCATCGCCTACCAGTACCGCATCGCCCACCAGTACCGCAACAGCTACCAATACCGCATCACCCACCAACACCGCATCGCCCACCAACACCGCATCGCCGACATCTGCCCCCGTCTTCGGCGCGATCCGCATCAGTGAGGTTGCGGCGGATGCTGACCCTGAGTGGGTTGAGATTGTGAATACGGGCAATCTGGATGTTAACCTGAATAACTGGCAGATCGTGCGTACCTCCGGTAGCCAGACCACATCCCGCACGTTGCCGACGATCATCGTGCTGCCAGGCGAGCGGGTGGTAGCGAGTTTTGCGAAGGGTTTTTTGCCAAATGCGGGTGCCACTATCGGGCTATACGATGGTACTGGCAACCTCATGGGTGATCTGCTGATATATCCTTCCCTTGCTACAGGGTATGTCTATGCACTGATGGCTGATGGCAGTTGGGCGGTGACAGATCTGATGTCGCCGGGAGAACCAAACCCGGCACCTGTACCGACCGCAACCTCCAGCCCCACCGCAACCGTAACAGAGACACCGAGTCCGTCCGCGACCCACACGCCTAGCCCGACCCGGACGGAAACCGCGACCCGGACATCTAGCCCTACACATACGGAAACCCCGACCCGCACCGAAACCCCGACCCGGACGCCGAGTCCCACTCATACGGAAACCCCGACCCGGACGCCGAGTCCCACTCATACGGAAACCCCGACCCGGACGCCGAGTCCCACTCATACGGAAACCCCGACCCGCACCGAAACTGCGACCCGCACCGAAACTGCGACCCGCACCGAAACCGTAACTCGTACCCAGACGCCGGAGACCCCCACTCGCACGCCGAGTCCGACGCGAACCGAAACCGCAACCCGGACGCCGAGTCCGACGCGAACCGAAACCGCAACCCGGACACCGAGTCCCACCCATACCGAAACACCCACTCACACCGAGACTCCTGAGACTCCCACCCGCACCGAAACCGCGACCCGGACGCCGAGCCCGACCCGCACCGAAACCGCGACCCGGACGCCGAGCCCGACCCGCACCGAAACCGCGACCCGGACGCCGAGCCCGAC
>CAIXLU010000409.1 GCA_903920315.1 uncultured Oscillochloris sp. | reverse complement strand
GCGGCGCACAAACTCGGCCCAGGTGAAGTCGGTGTCCTGATTCTCGGGGCCGGCAATCGTCAAAAAGTAGCGCAGCGAGTCGGCGTCGTAGCGACTCAACACATCGTTGACATAAATCACGATCCCGCGTGAACTGGAGAATTTTTTGCCCTCCATCGTCAAAAACTCGCTGGAGACGACATTGTACGGTAACTGGAGGTTGGCCTTCCCTTCGCCATACACGCCGCCCGCGCCGTAGCCAAGCAGCATCCCTGGCCAGATCACCGTATGAAAAACGATGTTATCCTTGCCCATGAAGTAAAAATGTCTGGACTGCTCATTCTGCCACCAGTCGCGCCACGCCTCGGGGGTGCCACGGTTGTGCGCCCACTCAATACTGGCCGACAGATAGCCAATCACTGCGTCGAACCAGACATAGATCTTTTTATCGTCGCGGTCGGCATACTCGGGCAGCGGGATGGGCACACCCCAATCGAGATCGCGGGTGATCGAGCGCGGCTTCAGTTCCTTGATAAAGTTGAGCGAGAAACTGCGCACATTCGGACGCCAGTGATCCTGCGATTCGATCCAGGTACGCAATTGCTCACCGAAGGCCGGCAGATCGAGCAGAAAATGCTCGGTCTCTTTAAAGATCGGCACCGTGCCATCCACCTTCGAGCGCGGGTCAATCAGATCAATCGGATCGAGCTGGTGACCGCAGGAATCGCACTGGTCGCCACGGGCATCCTTGGAGCCACAGATTGGGCACGTCCCCTCAACATAGCGGTCGGGCAGAGTGCGGCCCGTGGCAGACGAAAACGCCCCGAGGGTTTCTTGGCGCAGAATATACCCCTTGTCGTAGAGCGTCTTAAAGAGATCCTGGGTGACACTGTAGTGATTCTGGGTCGTCGTGCGCGTGAAGGTATCGTAGCTCAGGCCCAGATTGTACAGGTCGTCACCAATCACCTGGTTGTAGCGGTCGGCGATGTCGCGGGCGGAGACGCCCTCTTTATCGGCAGCGAGGGTAATCGGCGTACCGTGTTCATCCGTGCCGCTGACCATCAGCACGTGGTTGCCACGCAGACGATGGAAGCGGGCAAAAATATCGGATGGCACACCGAACCCGGCCACATGGCCGATATGACGCGGGCCGTTAGCGTAGGGCCACGCCACAGCCACGAGGATATGCTCGGGCATTGGAACCTCTCTCTCAGGCATGTTTTAGATTGCAGATTTTAGATTGCAGATGTGCCGCAACAGGATGCGGTGCATGTGCCTAAACTGTCACGCTGGTTTGAACCATGCCTAAATGTCGAATGCTGGGGGCTACTATAGCATATTCCTATCCTCTGGCTCTGACCCTACGTGAAACGAGTTACACATCCGGCGGCTTTGGCCTATCCCGCCGCTTGCAAAGCTCTAACCATTGTCATATTATATTGTGAGGTGACCATGCGATTCGCGCACAACATCCATTGAAAATAGCGGCTGACGCCCGACTATCGGCTATCGGGTATCGGCTATCGGCTATTTTTACCCCCGGTACCGTTGTGGTCTGGCCGCATCTGAACAAGGAATTTCGCTCGCATGCAACAACTCCTCGGCCGCCTCGACCCGGTGATCGTGATCATTCTGCTTGTTGCTGTCGTCCTCGTGGCGGTGGTCGTCGTTATCGTCATGAGGCGTATGCGGCAGCGCCCGCCCTCGATTGATGAGGCCCTCGGTGCCTCGTCCGGCCTGACCGGCCAGGTTGACTACACCTCGCTACCGCTCGACAATGAGCCGACCGGCTGGCGCGAGCGATTCACCAACCTCTCGCTCGCCAGCAAGATCCTGGTGATCCTGGTGCCGATTTTGGTTGTCCTTGGCGTGATCGTGTTGGTCCTCGCTCTCTCGAAGGGGAGTTCGCCGTCTGTTCAAAAGACCCCCGTGCCGGTGACTCTCACGGTGACGAAGGCTGAAATTGTGGGGGATAAACCCGAGATTAAGCTGAGTGTGGCGGCGGGAACGACGGGCTTGAGCGATGGTACCGAGGTGACGGTGGAGTTCTTGGCCAACGGCACTCCCATCCCTTACCTGCGTTCGGATGAGGCGAAGGGTGTGGTTCGGCGCGATCTCGTCGAGATCAGGCCGCGAAAGTCGACCACTGGGCCAAGTGCGCAGCAGAACGTGGAGTACGCCATTCGGGTAAGTACCACCGACGGGCAGGTGAGCGGTGAGTTGCCTCTGACGGTGCTGCCTCAGTTCAAGGCTGCCTTTTTGGGGATAGCCGTGACTGAGGCGACGCCGACCCTCACGGCGACCACAGAGCCTACCGCCGTACCTCCAACCGAGACCCCGGCCGCCCCTGGTGTAACGCCTGCGCCGACTGCTGTGCCGCCTACCACAGAACCCACCGTGGCCCCCACCGCGCTGCCCAGCGGCGGATCAGAGGTATTCGTCGGACACGGCGGGAATGTTCGCGCCATGCCCTTCGTCACAGCGAAGAATCGTGTTGGCGGGGTGGACGCGGGTAATAAGGTGCAACTGCTTGAGCAAACCCCCAACGGCCTCTGGTATCACATCCGCTTCATCAACACCGATGATAAGAAGGAAGGGGAGGGCTGGGTCAGCGCCTCGCTAATCTCACTCCCTGCCACTGTTAAGGCGAAGATTCCGGTGGCCACGATTGTCAGTGTATTCAAGAATGGCGGGGTGTATGAGAAGCCTGATGCGAAGAGTACCGAAAAAGATCGGGTGAACGTTGGCGAGGTGGTAGAACTCAAGCGGAAGAATGCCGCCGGGAGTTGGTACGAGGTAACGAGCGTACGCGGATTAAGCGGGTGGGTGCAGGCCAGTTTGCTCGGTATCCCGCCGGCGGTAGCCGCGAAGGTGACCGTTGCTCCTTAGCATGGTTTCAGGTGCAAGGTTTCAGGTTTCAGGTCGAGCGCATCAGGATGCCACATTCTGGTCTGAACTGCAAAGTATCTGCGAACCTTGTCTTAGCATCACATGGGCGCAGCGAGCGTGTCACGCTCGCTGCGCCCAAACATTTAATGATACAGACACGTGACAGGCACAATCTCCACGACATCCCCTTGGTCTTTTTTGACCTTGAGACGACGGGACTTGATCTGGGTGACGGACATCGAGTGTGCGAGGTGGCGCTGCTGCGGGTGCGCGGTGGCATGGTTGAGGATTACCTGGGCGCCCTGACCCGTCCGGGCCGTCGGCTCGACCCGCAAGCGGCAAAAGTCAACGGATTTAACGATGACGAGCTTGCATCTGCCCAGCCATTCTCGGCGGTCGCCGGTCGGGTGATTGCGCTGTGCCGGGGCGCGGTGATGATCGCGCACAACCTGCCCTTCGATATGGCCTTTCTCAGTGCGGAGTTGGCCCGGATTGGCCTTCCGGCTCTCAGTAGTCCGTCGCTTGATACGCTTGCCCTCGCCCGCAGGCTGCTGCGTCGGTCGTCGTACAGTCTGGCATCGCTCGCCGCCGATCTTCGGCTCCCCACCCCGTCCCACCGCGCCCTCTCCGATGTCCTCGCCCTGCGTGGACTCTTCACCCACCTTCAGTTGGCAATGGCTGAGCTGGGCGTCGTGACGCTCGACGACTCGTTGCGACTTGAGCGTGGGTTGCTCCCTGGTATGGCGGAACTTGGTGCCCCCCCGCTGATCGCTCGCGCCCTCGCCGAGGGCCGTTCCCTTGTTATCCGCTACCGATCCCGTGGTAGCCCCGAGTCAATCACCCGCACCATTCGCCCCCTTTATCTCACCCGCGAGTCCAACGGCATTTACCTGCGGGCCTACTGCGAGCTGCGCCAGAATGTGCGATCTTTTGTTGTGGACAAGATCGAGGCGGCAGAACTTCAGTAGCCTTTGCCGAACTACCACCATCATTGCGCTCAGTGATGGTAAGATGCCCGCATGAGTCCATATCAACGCAACCGCCTCTCGCGGGCGATTCTTCTCCTAGCTATGGCCCTGGCCTTCGCCGGCTGCGAGGTGGTTGAGGCACCTGCTCCCGCTTCGCTCTCTGTCGCAACGCCAACCGGGGATCATCCGGCTCCGTCCAGTTCTGCGCTTACCCTCACGCCTGTGCCTCCAACGGTTCCTCCGGCACCTGTGCTGCTAAGCCGGGCAATGGCCGCACGGGCTATCGGTGAGGATGCCGCCGCCGGGGCCGATTTGGACGCGCTGCTCCACGCCTACCCCGACGCGGCGGAGGCTCGCCCGGCCCGCCTGTACCTCGCCGAGAGTCTGGCTCTGCGCAACAATTGGACGGCGGCGGTGGATCTGCTGCGGCCCTTTGTTGATGCACCAGTTGACGATGCCCTGCGCGCCCCGGCGATCTTCTGGCTGGCCCGTGGCTATGAGTCGGCGGGTGATCACGCCTCCGCCATCGCTGCCTACCAGCGTTACCGTGATCTTGGTACGCCGCTGGAGCCATACGCGGCCATGCGTCAGGCGGCTCAGTACGAGGCATCTGGCCAGCTCGCCGAGGCTGCTGTTGCCTACGAATATGTCGCTCGTGCCGATATTGTGCGCGGTGAGCGGGCCGGTAGCTTCGAGCGAGCCATTGCTCTGCGCCGTCGTATGGGCCAGGCCGGGGTTGGAATCGCGCTCTATACGGAATTGCTTTCCCTGGCCGACATACCCGCCTACCGGGCGCGTATCTTGAGCGAGGCGTCTGCCCTGGCCCACGATCTCGGCCAGACCAAGCAGGCTTATCTCTGGCTGCGCCAGATCATTAGCGACACCCCCGGCACGCCCGAGGCTGCCACCGCCGCCGATCAGCTCCTTGCGGCGGACGACCCAGCGCTGACGGCGGCGGCGGCGGGTAGAATCTATTTTGATAACGGGCGCTGGACCGATGCCATAACTCAACTCGACGCAGCCATTGCCCAGGACGGGGATGCGGGGGTGGAACTGCGCCGCCTGCGCGGGTTGGCTCTGCGCGCCCAGGGCGATTTCCCCGCCGCCCTGGATGCTCTGGCGAAGGCCGGTGCCCTCAGCCCCAACAGCGAGGCTGGCCGTCAGGCGCAGCTTGATTGGATACAAACCCTTGGCCAGAGCGGTGAGATTGACCGGGCCAGCCAAGCGTATCAGGAGTATGTCACCGCCTACGCCGATGATTCGCGTGCCCCTGAGGCGCTCTCGCGTGCGGTGGAGTTGCGTGAGCGGCTGGGTGATGGCGCTGGCGCGAATGCCCTGCGCCTCGATCTTGGCCACCGCTACCCGCAGAGCGATCAGGCTGCCGTCGCGATCCGCCGTGTAGGCATGAATCTCTTTGGTGCCGGGCGCTATGCCGAGGCGGAGTCTGTCTGGCAGATTCTTGCCGATGCCCGCGTTGGCGATCTCCAGGCTCAGGGTGCGTTCTGGGCGGGCCGATCTGTCAGTGCCCAGGGCGATAAAACCCGCGCCGCCGACCTCTTCCGCCGCGCTCTGGCGGCGTCCCCCACGAGCTACTATGGTGCTCGCGCCGCCGAGGAACTTGGCAGTGTGGCTCAGGGTTCGCTTGCGATTGAGACCCCCCTTGGTGATGCCGATTGGGAGTCTCTGCGCTCCTGGGTGCGCGGCTGGCCCGGTCAAGGGACGGATGTGAGAGATGTGGGCGCAGAGGCGGATGGATTTGTGCGCCGGGCAACCCTGCTGGCCGATGTAGGGCTGAGCAACGAGTCGCGGAATGAATGGATGGCGGCAGCGGATCGCTGGGAAAAGGACGCGCCACGCCTGACGGAGTTGGCTCGTCTGGCGTACACCAAAGGGGCGACCTCGATTGCCCTGCGCAGCGCTGCACGTCTGGCCCGACTGGCTCCTGCCGAGGCACCTTCGCCCCAGGTTCTTGATCGGCTGCTCTACCCTGCGCCCTACCCGCACCTGGTCGCCCAGCAGTCCGCCGAGCGTTCGCTTGATCCGCGCCTGCTCTACGCACTCATGCGCCAAGAAAGCCTGTTCGACCCGCAGGCAACATCGTGGGTAGGCGCACGCGGCCTCGGTCAAGTCATGCCTGAGACCGGACAGGGGATTGCCCAGAATCTGGGCGTGGCCGACTTCAGCGTAGACGACCTGTACCGCCCAGCGGTGAGCGTGCGCTTTGCGGCCTTCTACCTAAAAGAGCGAATTGACGATATGCATGGCAGCGTGCAGGCAGCTCTGTCTGCCTACAATGGCGGGCTAGGAAATGCCCAACGCTGGGCCGGTGGCAGCAGCGTAGCCGACCCAGATCTCTTCACCGAGGGTGTGGATTTTGCCGAGACCAGAGGCTACATCAAGGCGGTGTACGGGTTCTATGCGGCATACCAGCGGCTGTATCAGTAATTATGTTAACCACATCACTGCTGCCCAATCGTTCTCGTTTGCGCCGCGTTAGGAGGCATGCTATAATCGCGGCCAATGTTCACCTGATGCACAATCGGTGACTTTAGATAACTCATCTCGATGGGCTGAGGGACTGGCCCGATGACGCCCGGCAACCACCTTGAACAGTGCTGAATGCGACATTCATAATTCAGCGTTGCGGAAGGACGGTGCTAACTCCTGCGGCGGTCTTCGTGTACCCGCCGAAAGATGAGAGGAATGCCGATTGGAGCCTCTCGCCATGCGAGCGGCTCTTTTTAGTGGCGAAACAACAATGAGCGACGAACTACGCACAGTTTGGTGGGAGCAGGGGGCGGTCTGCCTGATTGATCAGCTTCGGCTGCCGCACGAGCAATTGGTTGTCCGATGCGAGAGTGTGGAAGCGGTGGCGAAGGCCATCAAGACGATGCAGGTGCGCGGTGCCCCGGCGATTGGCTGCACTGCCGCCTATGGCATGGCCCTGGCGGGCCTGCTGTCGTCGGCGACGGATACGGCGAGGCTGCTGAAAGATCTGGTGGTCGCGAAGGACGTTCTCGACAGCCAGCGCCCCACGGCGGTGAATCTGGCATGGGCGACTGAGCGAATGCTCGTACACGCTCGACAGCTCGGCGCGGGCAGCCCACGGGCGCTGGCCGATGCTCTGCTGGAAGAGGCCCACGCCGTCCTCGCCGAGGATTTAGCCATGTGCCACGCCATCGGCGACCACGGCGCACCGCTGATCCCGGCTGGCGGTCGTGTCCTCACTCACTGCAACGCCGGTGGCCTGGCTACCGCCGGCTATGGCACGGCCCTCGCCCCCATCCGCAGCGCCTTCGCCCAGGGCCGCACTATCCACGTGTGGGTTGATGAGACCCGGCCTTTCCTCCAAGGCGCCCGGCTTACCGCCTGGGAGTTGCATCAGTCAGGCATTCCGCTCACGCTGATCACCGACAATATGGCCGGCTATATGATGAAAAGCGGCAAGGTGGACTGCGTGATCGTTGGGGCCGACCGGATCGTGGCCAATGGCGATACGGCCAACAAGATCGGCACCTATAGCCTGGGCGTGTTGGCCCGCGCTCACGGTATTCCCTTCTATGTAGCTGCACCTACATCAACCATTGACCTGAGCATGGCGCACGGCGACCTCATCCCGATTGAGGAGCGTTCCTCGGACGAGGTGACGCATCTGTCTGGCCACTTGATCGCGCCCGTGGGCGTGAATGCCGCTCACCCCGCGTTCGATGTGACTCCGGCTGAGCTGATCACGGCGATCATCACCGAGCGGGGGGTGGTCACGCCACCCTTTGTGTCGGGCCTCCAGCGCGTCAAGGGGGTCGCGTAGCGCCATGCGTCTCGCGTTCGCCCCGGCGTGCTTGCCGATACTGCGCGGTGGCTTACCCCACGCCACCGCCCACGACGCCCTCGCACTGGTGGCCTCGGTCACACCCGACCTACCCGCGTGGCCGGCGGTGCCCGAGCGCAGTTTCCGCGAGACGGCGCTGGCCCAGGCGGCGGCGGGATTTCCGGGGCTGACAATTGACCCGGAGTACGAGCGAGTCAGCGTGGATCACGCGGCAGCCGAGATCGGGCTGGATCGCCTGGGCTTGGCCTATCTGCGTGGCGAACCGGGCGAGGGTGTTCTGCCCGCCGATCACGCTGCGGGACTCGGCGAGCTGTTGCGTCTGATGGATCACGGTCTCCGCGCCCGTGCGCTCAAGGGCGAAGTGCTGGGGCCGGTGAGTCTGGCTCTCCAGCTCACCGATGAGAGCGACCGGCCCTTGGCTTACGACCCGACCCTGCGCGAGGCGCTGCTGCACCATCTCTCGCTACGGGTCGCCTGGCACTACGAGCAACTGAGTGCCCACACGGATAACGTGATCATTTGTTTGGACGAACCATCCCTCGATGCGCTGAACCTGCCGTTCTGTCCGATTGACAAGGACGAAGGGATGGGGATGATCGCACGGATTCTCGCTGATATGCCGGGATGTCGGGGGCTTGGCCTGGGCGGTAACGTTGACTGGGCGTCGGTGCTGGCCTTGCCAGTTGACCTCGTGCTGCTGGACGCCTACGAGCATGGCGCGGCCCTCATCCGGGACGCTGAGGTGGTGGCTCGGTTTCTGGATCGGGGTGGCGTGCTTGGCTGGGGGATTGTGCCGGTTGATCCAAGCACCCTGGCGCAGGAACACGCCGATCTGCTGGCCCAGCGCCTTGATCGGGCAATAGACTACCTCTCGGCATCGAGCGGCCTTGATCAGGGCCGGATTCTGAACGCCTCGCTGATCACGAGTAACGATAGTCTGGCGAACCTCTCGGTTGAGGCTGCCGAGCAGGCGCTGCGCATGTGCGCTGCTGTCTCGCGTCGGCTGCGTAGTGATCACGGACTTGGAAATAGCCGATAGCCGATAGCCGATATTAAAGGAATAAAGTATGCGGATTGTAGTAACTGGCTCGCTCGCGTTCGACTACATTATGAACTTTCCGGGCTACTTCAAAGATCACTTGCTGATGGAGAAGCAGCATATACTCTCGGTCAGCTTTCTGGTCGACTCGATGAAGCGCCTGCGCGGCGGCGTAGCAGGAAACGTGGCCTATAACCTGGCCCTGCTCGGTGAGCGCCCCCTCATGGTGGGCACGGTCGGCCAAGATTTTGGCGATTACCGGGTCTGGCTGGAGCGCCACGGCATTGATACCAGCGGGTTGGTTGAGATCGCCAACGAGTTCACCGCGTCGTGCTTCATCAACACCGACCGGGCGAATAACCAGATCGTCGCCTTCTACCCCGGCGCGATGAGCCACGACCATAAGCTCTCGCTGGCGGAGCTTGGCTTAACCAGCGAGGATCTGGTGCTGATCTCGCCGACCACCCCCGAGGCGATTGAGAGCTACGCCGTTGAGTGCCAGCAGCTTGGCATCCCTTACATCTTTGATCCCGGCAAGCAGTCGCCACGACTGTCGGCGGATCACATCCGCACGGGCCTCTCCGGAGCGCGGGCGTTTGTGGGCAACGACTATGAGTTTGGCATGATGGCGCGCATGCTGGAAATCAGCGAGGAAGAGTTGATCGCCAGCGTGCCGCTGACGGTGGTGACTCGCGGCGAGGCCGGATCGCTGATCTACGTTGATGGGAAACTGGCGGCGACCATCCCCACTGCGCCGGTGCGTGATGTGGTAGATCCCACCGGAGCCGGCGACGCCTACCTAGCCGGGCTGGCCCTGGGCATCGCCCACGAGATGCCGATTGAGGTATCCGGGCGGCTCGCAGCACTGGCAGCGGCCTATACCATTGAGGAGCGCGGCTGCCAGGAACACGCCTATGGCCGTGACGCCTTCGCCGAGCGTTATCTGGCCGCCTTCGGCGAGGAGTTGCCGGAAGGTGCGCTGTCGGCGGCGGTGGCGCAGTAGGGGGATTAGGATTTTCGCCCTCACCCCAGCCCTCTCCCAGAGGGAGAGGGAGTCTAAACTCCCCTCTCCCTCTGGGAGAGGGGCAGGGGGTGAGGGCCGTTGGCTGACTGATGAGATACACCGCCACCTCCGCATGTGAAAGGGGCGGGAGATCGGGCAGGTACATGGGCCTGCCTGTAAAGACGCCCATGCGGGGCGCCTCACGAGGAGATACAGAGGAATGACCGTAAACTACGACATCAAGGATCTGGGACTGGCCGAGCAGGGCCGCAAGCGCATGGACTGGGCCGAGAAGGAAATGCCGGTGCTGCGGCTGATCAAGGAGCGATTTGAGAGGGAGCGTCCCCTGGCTGGCGTGCGCGTCAGCGCCTGTCTGCACGTGACCAGCGAGACCGGCAACCTCATGCGGACTCTGGCCTCTGCCGGTGCCGATGTGGTGCTGGTTGCCTCAAACCCGCTGAGTACCCAGGACGATGTGGCGGCTGCGCTGGTGGCCTTCGAGGAGATCCCGGTCTACGCGATCAAGGGCGAGAGCAACGATGTGTACTACAGGCACATCAAGGCTGGCCTGGATCACAAGCCACAGATCACGATGGACGACGGGGCCGACCTGGTTCACGGCGTACTCAAGGAGTACCCCCATCTGATCGCCGATATGTACGGCTCGACCGAGGAGACCACCACCGGCGTTATCCGCCTGCGCGCGATGGCCGCCGATGGCGTGCTGACTTTCCCGGTGATCGCGGTGAACGACAGCGACACGAAGCACCTCTTCGATAATCGCTACGGCACCGGCCAGAGTACCCTGGACGGGATCATCCGCGCCACCAACATCCTGCTGGCCGGGAAGACTTTTGTGGTCGGTGGCTACGGCTACTGCTCACGCGGCATTGCCGAGCGCGCCCGTGGCCTGGGTGCCAACGTGATCGTCACCGAAGTTGACCCGGTGCGCGCCCTTGAGGCAACCATGGACGGCTACCGCGTGATGACGATGGTGCAGGCCGCCCCGCTAGGCGACTTCATCGTTACCGCCACCGGCAACAAGCACGTGATTGACGACCGTGCCTTCGCCACGATGAAGGACGGTTGTGTCGTCGCCAACAGCGGCCACTTCAACGTCGAGATTGACATCCCGACCCTGGAGGCCCTGAGCGTCGAGAAGCGTCAGCCCCGTGCCTTCGTGGATCAGTACTGGCTCAAGGATGGCCGCAAGATCAACCTGCTCGGCGAGGGCCGCCTGATCAACTTGGCCAGCGCCGAAGGCCACCCCAGCGCCGTGATGGATATGAGCTTCGCCAACCAGGCTCTCGCCTCCGAGTTCCTGGTACTCAACCACGGCAAGCTGAGCAATGGAGTCCACTCTCTACCCAAGGATCTGGACGTAGAGATCGCCGCGCTCAAGCTCAAGGCGATGGGTATTGAGATTGACGTTCTGACCCCAGAGCAGGTCAAGTACCTGAACAGTTGGCAGGAAGGGACGTAGGCTTCACCTTCATTGATGGGGACAGCAAAACTGTCCCCACCAATTTAAGTTAAGACTCTTGAGGAGTATACTGATTATGTCAACCACATTCACGAAGTCGCCGAAGTTTGTCTTTACCAGTGAGTCGGTAAGCGCCGGGCACCCAGATAAGTTGTGCGACCAGGTGAGCGACGCGATCCTGGATGCGTTCCTGGATCACGACCCACGGGCGCGAGTGGCAGTGGAGACAGCCACCACCACCGGCCTGATCGTCGTCCTCGGCGAGGTAACCTACGCCAAGGGCTATATTCCGATTGAGGAGATCGTCCGCACGACGGTCAAGGATATCGGCTACACCGACGCCAGCTTCGGCTTTGACGCCGACACCTGCGGCGTGTTGGTGGCGATCCACGGCCAGTCGCCCGACATCGCCCAGGGCGTTGATAAGGCGCTTGAGGTACGCAGCGGCGGGATGACCGACGCCGAGGTTGACTCCGTTGGCGCGGGCGACCAGGGCATGATGTTCGGCTTTGCCTGCAATGAAACGCCCGAGCTAATGCCGGCCAGCATCGCCCTAGCCCACCGGCTGATTCGCCGGATCACCGAACTGCGCAAGAACGGCACATTGGACTACCTACGCCCGGACGCCAAGAGCCAGGTGACGGTGGAGTATGCCTACGGCAAGCCGGTGCGCGTGGACACGGCGCTGATCAGCACCCAGCACTCTCCTGACGTGAGCCAGGAGCAGATTCGCGAGGATGTGATCGAGGACGTGATCCGGTCGAGCGTCCCCGCCGAGTGGCTCGACGAGAAGACGAAATACTTTGTCAACCCGACCGGGCGCTTCGTGGTGGGTGGCCCGATGGGCGACAGCGGCCTGACCGGGCGCAAGATCATTGTGGACACCTACGGCGGCGTGGCTCGCCACGGCGGTGGCGCGTTCTCGGGCAAAGACCCAAGCAAGGTAGATCGCTCGGCAGCCTACGCAGCGCGTTGGGTGGCCAAGAACGTGGTCGCCGCTGGTTTGGCCGACCGCTTCGAACTCCAGCTCAGCTACGCCATCGGCGTGGCCCGCCCGCTCTCGATCAGCGGCGAGACCTTCGGCACCGGCCAGGTCTCCGATGAGGCCATTGTCAAGGCGATCAACGAGGTATTCGACCTGCGTCCCGGCGCGATCATCCGCGACCTGGATCTGCGTCGGCCGATCTACCGCCAGACGGCAGCCGGTGGCCACTTCGGTCGCACCGACATTGAGTTGCCCTGGGAGCAGACCAACAAGGTCGAGGATCTGCGCCGCGCCGCTGGTCTGTAGCCTACCTCATACGTTTGACAAGGTTTTCGAAAAACGCCGAAGGCCCCTGCCACTGGCAGGGGCCTTCGACAAATGGGATCCGGATGTCACCGCTGGGGCGACCCTAGAGGGCCTCACCTACGGTGACACCCATACGCTTGCTTATGATCATGGGCATCACCTCCTTTGTGCCTGGAAGGCATTGTTGCGGATTAGCCTACAGAGCGTACTATACTAAGTTTTTTATCCAGAGTCAAGTGAGTCTTGCGACGGATTTTGAATCTAGGGCGTAGATACGGTAGGCGAGGGAGTCACGTTAGGAACGGGAGTTCCGGCAACCGGGGTGCGCAGGAGCGAGGGGATGATCAATGTCTGCCCAGGCTGGAGCGAGTTGGGGTCGGTGATGCCGTTGGCTGCTGTGAGTGACTCGACAGTGGTGCTAAATCGCTCGGCCAGACCGGTCAGTGTATCGCCAACCTGTACCGTATAGAGCGCCGCCTGTGTCGGTGAAGGGCGCACAACACTGGCATAGGATGTGGCCGTCGCGTCAATATCAAGTGTCGGTGCCGGAGTGATATGAAGCACTGCGGGGAGCGTGGGCAGTGTGCGCGGCGGAGGCTCAAGTGGCGTACACGCATGTAGGGCTATGCTGAGTATGACAAGACCTCCAACGGAGCGCACACGACAGAACGTTGAGCGATCCCCTGTAGACACGGTACCCCCCCCATCGCATCATGTGAATGACTGCACAACCGGCGATTGTAACAGCCAGATGGAGGCATGTCAACTACTTAATTGGCATATTCAGGGCATGAGCAAAGTCAGGACGGGTTCAAAATGCACACACCTTTTTGCGTGTATTATCGAAATATCAGTACCCGAGATGCCGCAGAAAGGTGTGTGCTATAGTATGTATTATTTGCAACGGTTTTGTCATTTTGTGATACACTACGCAGTGCGGTGTGTGGCAAGCAGATACTCTATGGAAGAGGAGGCTCGTATGAGCTGGCGCGGATCAGGAAACTTTCGCGGCTCTGGGGGTTCGGATCGTAACGAAGGCGGGTCGTTCTTTAACGGTGGCGGGGCAGGTGGCCCTCCCCTTATCTTGTACATCGCGGCTGCCATCGCGGTCGGCGTCATCGGGTTCATCATCATGCTCGCCGTTGGTGCATTGGGCGGGGGACAAGTAGCGGCCCCGGTAGCCCCGGTAGCCACGGTGGATCCTGCCGCCGCCGCCCCGGTCGCTACAGCAGATCCCGCCGCCGCCGCCCCGGCAGCCACAGCGGCTCCTACCGCCGCCGCCGCCGCTCCGGCAGCCGCCCCCACACCTCTCGCTGGCGTCTCAACCACACCGGTCGGCCCGGCCATCGCCACCGGCACCGGCTCTCCTCTGGATCTCGGTTCGGACGGTGACCTGCTTGCCTTCGATAAGACCGCGCTGGATGCCACCGCAGGCACAGTCTACACGGTAAACTTCAAGAATAACTCCGTCGCCGTGCAGCACAACTGGGTGCTGGTCGAAAGTAGCGGTGTTGATGCCGCTGTTGCCGCCGCTAGTGCCGCAATGGCAAAGGCGCGTAACCCTGCTGGTGCCGTGCCTCCGGGCGACACGAAGGGTCTGCTCGCGGCAATGCCGATCACCAACGCTGGTACGACGGGGACTCTCACATTCAAGGCTCCCGCTGCCGGTATCTACACCTTCCTCTGCACCTTCCCCGGCCACTATGCGGCCGGTATGGCGGGACAGCTCACGGTGAAGTAAGACCACACGTCTAACACAAAGGCCCCCGGCGCACAATGTGCGCCGGGGGCCTTTGTGTTAGACGTGCCTCAGTGCCTCAGTGCCTCAGTGATGCGAAGCGGGGTGCGCCGACGGGCATAGTTGCGAACCTGGGCGCGCATGATGTCCCATGTCATTCTCATCTGGACGGCCCACGGGGCAGGAACCATCGTCTTGTGCATGTAGCTATCGAACGTAAGCCGCTGCACATCGGGGTTGCGGCACATCTCGGTAAAAACCTCCATCTGCCGTTCGTTACCGTAGCCCCACCATTGCAGGATGCGTAAGAACTGATACATGGTGCCGTACTGCTTCCACCACTTACGCTCGTAGGCGCGCAGGTTCTGCGCCGTTGGCACGTCGAGGTGCTGTCCAAGTACCTGGGCGGCAAGCTCTCCACTTTTCATTGCCCAGTAGATGCCCTCGCCCGAGGTATGGACAACCAAACCGGCGGCGTCGCCAATGAGCATCGCACGGTCGAAGGCCATCTGCTTACGCGGCTCCATCGGCAGAGCGTGGGCCTCGCGCAGAATAACCCGTCCACCATTGAGGGCCGGGCCAAGCCGACGCTTGAGGTTGATCAAAAGCTCCTTCGCACGCTGGGTATGTCCAGGGCCTGCGCCGATCCCAATAGCGATATGATCCTGCTTTGGGAATGCCCAGGCGTAGAGATCAGGGCTGACCTCCTGGCCGAGGTAAATATCCGCCCTATCCTCCCAGCGGGCCATCTGGCTGGCGGGGAGCGCAATGCGCTCTTGGATTGCGATGGCGCGAGGCAGGGCGGGCAGGCCGAGAAGCTTAGAGGTAGGGGAGTACGACCCATCGGCACCAATCACCACATCGGCATTGATTGTATGTTCGCTGCCGTCAGACATCGAGCGGTAGCGGGCACGCACGCCAGAGGCTGACACGTCCAGATTCGTAAGCTGGGCGTGGATCAGATCCGCGCCGCGCTCCTGGGCGCGTTCGCGCAAGTAGCCATCAAAGATCTCACGGCGCACCATCGCCACATAGTCATCGTCGGTAGGGACAGAGCCAGCGACAGGGACGCTTGTCTCCTGTCCCGATGGCGAAATGATCACGCAGTGCTTGACCTTCCGGTCAATGAGGTGGGTTGGGAGATCGAACTCGCGGAAGGCAGCCGGGGGTATGGCGCCGCCGCACGGCTTCGCCCTACTCAACTCCTTCTCAATCATCACCGTCTCGATGCCCAGCCCGCGTAGCGTGATCGCCGCCGTAGCCCCGCCGACAGACGCGCCGATAATCAGAACCCGAGGTGCCATATAGTTTCCCCCTGGAAAACCGTAGGGGTGCATCGCGATGCGCCCCGTCCTAGCCTGCCAGCCCAATCGCAGCAGCGAGCATCCCCCACACAAACAGCATAATCGCTGTGGCGTTGAAGAAAACCTCGTTATGCTCCGGGTCGCGGATGAAACGCACATTCGGGATGCTTTGCGCGGCCAAGAGCAGACCAACGACAGAAGCCGCAACCGGATGGCCCCACCAGAAGAGCAGACCGATCACCCCCATTTGTGCAACGCCCATGGTGATCACCACGAGGCGAGCGGCCATCACCTTGCCATACTGCACCGGGATAGAGCGGATGCCCATGCGGGTATCGCCCGCGATGCTCTTGAAGTCATTGACGGTCATGATTCCGTGGGCACCAAGCGAATAGAGCATTGCGACGGCGAGACTTTGGCCGGTGATCTGATCAAAGGCTGCGTGGCCCGCAAGCCATGCCAGCCCCTCATACGAGATCGCCACCAGCGTATTGCCCACCCAGCCATTACGCTTGCCACGCAGCGGTTTTACGATATAGGAAAGGTCACAGATGAAGCCGATGCCCACATAGAGGGCCACCTCACGACCAAGAAAAATAGCGAGGCTACAGCCGATCCACGTCAGTACAATCGTGAGAATATAGACGTGGCGCAGGCTAATTCTGCCCGAGGGAATGAGTCGCTGCGGCTCATTAATCGCATCTACCTCGCGGTCGCAGTAATCATTGACCACCTGCGAGAGTCCGGTAAGGATCGGCCCGGCCATCAGAATGCCGAGCAACAGACGACCAATCACATCAAAAGAGAGGCCAAGTTGCCCACTTGCCACCGCGCCGCAGAGAAAGGCCCATGCGGGCGCAAACCACGTCACCGGCTTCATAAGCGTGATCGAATGACTCAGAACACCGCGAATCCCGCCGCTCGTTCTCGTAACGGGCGTCACAACGGGCGGAGGAGGGGTAATCCCGGAGCTATCGCGGAGATCGCGCATGGGGGTCTCGTTTCATTCGATCTGGGGATAAAAAGTATGGCGGGACGCCCCAGGCGTCCCGCCATCATTCTCAAGGGGATTATTGTACGCCGCGCAGCGCCTGTGGGAAGATAATCTGGCCAGCATCGCCCAGGTTCATAAAGGACGTCTGGTTCATCGCTGCCTTCGGCACGCTGATACCATCAATGTTGTTGTAGCCCTGGTGACAGGTAAAGCAGCCAGGCACATTGTAGTACTGCCCATTGATCTTCTGGTAGGAGAAACTGCTCGCGCCGCCCTCCAGTGCCGTTGGGATCGTCGGCTTCGCAATCGCGCCGTAGGTTGTCCAGTTCGCCTGGATCCACGAGGTCATCAGCAACATCTGCTGCGCCTTACGCTTATTGAAGGCGTAGATCGGGTTTGTCACATTGCTGACCGGGTTCGTCTCATAGGCTTTGAAGTTGCGCGAGTTATGGCAGTAGTTACAGCCAATCCCCAAGCTCCAGCCCATGTAGTTCATCACGTTCTGGTTGTTCGTCACCTGATCCTGGGTGCGCCCGCCCTTGTATTCCAGCGCCAGCGAGCCACGACCGCTATCCTCGACAGCCGGGTCGTAGGGCTTCCAGACCTGATAGTTGTAGATGTAGTAGAGGATCGCCTCTTGCAGCTTGACCTTGCTCTGGATGGCAACCGGCTTCTTGGTCGGGTCGGTGATCGGCTTCCCCGTTGCGTCGAGGGGGTCAACTGTCACCTTGATCGGCGGAACGCTATTGACGAACTGCGTACCAAACGCCTCAAGGCCCATTGGGCGGCTATTGTGGCATGTAGCACACTGGACATAGTTACCGCGCCAGTTTGGCAGCTTGAGGATGAAGTTCGTATTCAGGTCACTCGCCAGGTACATCATGTTCCGGGCGGTAACCTTCTGGGGGAAGGTGTCGAGGGAGAAATTGTTAATGTCGTGGCAGTACTGGCAACTTACACCAAGACCACCGGCAACATACTGCTGCATGTACGTCCAGATCTGAGCCGAACTCATGCCGACGAGTACCTGAACATTAACCGGGTTCGGGTTATTGGTGACCCAGGTCTGCCCCGCCTGAACGCCTGTCACCCAGGCATTCGTACCGAGCCAGGGCAAACGCCCATCGGTGGGGGTATTTGGCAGCGCTGCGGTGATTACCTTCGCGCCGTCACTGGGACTCCAGACCGCTTTTGCGACAATGGTGGCAGCGGCACGCTCTTTACCGAGGGCTAGGTCATAGACCCAGTAGAAGGTCGCGGTGGTGACCACGGCCACAAAAATGCCCACGGCCACCGAGACAAAAATCGCCGTCTGTCGATCGTTTGGCCGAGTCGACGATTGCATGGGAGTCTCCTCAACTCCAGGTCAGCAGCCCGGTGATGCCGCGCACTGCGGAGCCGGCTCCGACATACATCCGCAGGTGGTACGGTGAGTCGCCTGCCCTCCGTCGTAAGGCGGGTGGAGTGACATGCTGGCGTGGAGCGCCATTGAAGGCAGGGCGGTACCGCCCAAGTATACACGAGATGCTTTACAAGGTCAATTTTTGTTCTATGTGCAAAATTGACCGCGTACAGTTGCCTTGGTAGGCAACAACCGCCAGCAGATGGCCTGCCGGCGGTTGTTGTTCTGTCTACTTAATCTGTCGGCGACAGCGCCGGCACGTGGCTGTCCGCGCCTCTAGAGACCAAGGATCAACTGGAGGTAGTTGATCATCAGAGCGGCACCGGGCAGACCCTGAGGCGTCAGGCTGTCAAACCAGTTGTAGCGCACCGAGCTAAGGACGACGAAGTGGATCAGCAGGGCGACCACAAAGCCGAGGATCGTGAAGATGACGATGTTTGTGCGAACCGGACTGCGAGGGGGCATAGCAAACCCTCCTAGACATTTCTATCGAGGACATGCCGACAGAGCAGAGCGTGGGCTGCTCATACCGCACATGCCACCCACGACTTAGATACCGGCGTTTAGCCAGGGACGCCAGAGCCATACGGCAAGGTGAGCAACAGCTGCGATTACACCAAAGGCCCAGAACGTCTTGACCATGATGTCATGCATCAGCCAGTCCTGGTTGTTGAACAGCGAGCGCCAGCGGGTTGGTACCAGATCGTCGTCGTCGCGCATGGGCGAACCTCCACTTGCTACAAGACCTTAGTCCAAGGCGAATACCAGGTACGGCCAGCGCGCCTGGCTGCTATCTGCGTTCCAGGCCGCCTATGTGAGTAGGCGACTATGAACGAACGAAGTATTGAGGATCAAACGTCTTATGTTGTTGCAAATTATATAGGAGTCAACAAAATTTGTCAATCGTTTGCTTTTAAACACTTTTTACGACGGACGCCAGGTGATGGATGGTGGTCTACCTCGTGTGTCGTCCGCCCACAGACCGACTACAAAGCCGAATACGAGTGCTATACTGCCCGTGCGGATTCGGGAGCCGGGAGCCGGGTTCTGGTTGCCGGAACCCGGCTCCCGAATCCTGAATACGAGGGTTCTCCGTATAAAGGAGCATCGGTCTATGTCCCATCTGCGCCATTTGCTCCCCTATGTGGGGCGCTACCGCATCATGCTGATCATAGGTCTCCTCTGCGCCGCTGTGGGCGCGAGCGTGAGCGCAATTGGCCCCTACCTGCTACGCCTCGCCGTAGATGCGATCAGCACTGGCGGTGTGCAGATGCAACACCTGCTCGAGTTCGGCGGTTTGATCATTGTGGTCGCGCTCATTGATGGTGCCTTCAAGTTTATCCAGCGCATGGTGTTTGCGGGTGCGGCGTATAAGGTTGAGTACGACTTGCGCAACGATCTCTTTAAGCACTACCTGAGCCTTGACCAAGGCTTCTTTGGGCATAACCATACGGGCGATCTGATGGCTCGCGCCACCAATGATCTGAGCGCGGTGCGGCAGTTCCTTGGAGCCGGATTGAACGGTACGGCTACGGCCATTCTCACCTTTATCGCAGCGGCAGCTCTGATGCTCTCGATCAATGTTCGTCTGGCATTCGTGGTGCTGTTGCTCATGCCGCTCTCTACCGTCATCTTCGTGGTAGTGGGCGGGCGTATGCGGCGAATCTTCACCAGCGTGCAGGATCAGTTTGGCACTATTTCCACACGCGCCCAGGAGAACTTCAGCGGTATCCGCACGATTAAGGCATACGCTCAGGAGGAGGCCGAGATTGCGGTGTTCGCCGAGGATAATGCGCGCTACCGCCAGTTGAACCTGCGCTACGTGCTGTTGAGCGGGGCGCTCTGGCCCAGTATGTCCCTGGCTCTGGGCGCGGTGGCGGCCCTGGTGCTGCTGGTGGGCGGACGCCTGGTGGCCGCCGGTAGCCTGACGATTGGTGAACTGGTGCAGTTTAATGCCTATCTGGGCCTGCTCACCTTCCCGATGATCATGCTCGGCTGGATGGTCAGCCTCTACCAGCAGGCCGCTGCCTCGATGGGTCGTTTGATCGAGGTGCTGCGCTGCGATCCGGGAATCGCCAGCCGTCCCACTGCTCGCCGTATGCCTCAACCCCGTGGCGATGTTGAGTTTCGTGGGGTGGGGATACGCTATGAGGAAGCCACCAATGACCGGAAAGCAGCCGATGACGAGCGACTGCTGGCTCGCCTGATGGGTATGCCACATCGGTCATCCGAGTGGCTTCTGGAGAATATATCCTTCCACGTGCCCGCCGGAACGTCTCTGGCGATTGTGGGGGCCACCGGGGCAGGCAAGACCACGCTGGTACACCTGCTGGGCCGGGTGCGTGACACCGACGCGGGCGAGGTGCTGTTTGATGGGGTTGATGTGCGCGACCTGGATCTGGCAGACCTACGCCGGGCCATCGCTTATGTGCCCCAGGAAACCTTCCTGTTCAGCGTGTCGCTGCGCGAGAATGTGGCCTTTGGCGCGGGCAACGCCGCAGGTGCCGAAGATGATCAGCAACTCGATCACGCCGTGGCGATCTCGCGGCTGGGCAACGACCTGGTGCAGTTTCCCGACGGACTGGAGACGATGGTGGGTGAGCGTGGGGTGACGCTCTCGGGCGGGCAGAAGCAGCGGGTGGCGATTGCCCGTGCGGTGATGCGCAACCCGGCGGTACTCATCCTGGATGATGCGATGAGCAGTGTGGACACGCATACGGCGGCGCAGATCCTGGCGGGCCTGCGCGAAGTGATGCGTGGGCGCACCAGCATCATTATTGCCCAGCGCATTGCCACCGTGAAGGATGCCAACCAGATCATCCTGCTGGAGGGCGGGCAGATCGTCGAGCGCGGCAACCACCAGGAGTTGCTACGGCTTGGCGGGCGCTACGCCGCAATGTACCGGCGTGAACTGCTGGTGTCGGAGCTTTCTGCCTGAGACGAGGTGTCAGGTGTCAGGTGTCAGGTTTACAGTTCGTAGTGTGGGCTTCCAGCCTGCCAACGCACATCTGGCGGGCTGGAAGCCCGCACTGCGAACGTCGTAGACTGTAAAGCTGATGTGCGGGGAGTAGATATGTCACAAGGCTTCGAGGACGACGAGATTCTGGGCAAGGCATACGACGGGCGGCTGGTGCGTCGGCTGACGGTATTTGTCGCGCCTCACTGGCAGCGGCTGGCCGTCGCTGTGGCCCTGCTGCTAGGCGCATCCTTAACCGACCTCGCCCCGCCGCTGCTGGTGCAGTGGGCGATTGACGGGCCGATCTCGGCGCGGCAACTGGATGGCCTGTGGCCGATCTTTGCGATCTACGCGGGCGTACTGGGCGCGAACTTCGCCCTGCGCTACATCCATAACTACATCATGAATAGCGTTGGGCAACAAGTGATGCAGGACGTGCGGACCGCGATCTTCCGGCATATCCAGCGTATGAGTTTGAGTTTTTTCGACCGCAACCCGGTGGGGCGGCTGCTCACCCGGATCACGAATGACGTGGACGCGCTGAATGAGTTCCTCACCCAGGGACTGGTGCCGATTGTCGCCGACACGGTCACGTTGATAGGCATCATCACGATTATGCTGGCGCTCAACTGGCGGCTGGCCCTGATCAGCATTGCCACGCTGCCGGTGCTAACAGTGATCGTGGCGATCTACCAGGGTTTCATGCGCAGTACCTACCGGGTGGTGCGGCAGCGTCTGGCGAAGATTAACACCTACCTGAACGAGCAGATCGGCGGGGTGCTGGTGACGCAGTTGTTCAATCGCGAGGCGGTCAGCCAGGCCCACTTCGCCGAGTTGAGCGAGGCGTATCTACAGGCCAACGTGCGCTCGATCCTGGTCTTCGCCCTGTTCTTCCCATCCGTGGGGCTCATGGCCGCCGTGGGCACGGCAGCGGTTCTCTACGGCGGCGGACAGGGCGTGATGGGGGGCTGGGCATCATTGGGCATGCTGGCGGCTTTTGTGCAGTACACGGAGCGGGCCTTCCAGCCCATCCGTAACTTGGCTGAACGCTACACGATCCTCCAGGCGGCCATGGCCTCTGCCGAGCGTATCTTTGGGGTGCTTGATACGCCCGAGGATGTGCGCGATCCTGAGCATCCGGTGGCCTTACCCAGCCCGGTACGCGGCGAGATCGAGTTTCGTGACGTGGTGTTCGGCTATAACCCGAATGAGCCGGTGCTAAAGGGGATCAACATCCACATTCCAGCCGGACAGTCGGTGGCGATTGTGGGGGCCACCGGGGCGGGGAAGAGTTCGACAGTGGGTCTACTGGCCCGTTTCTACGATGTGCAGCAGGGCGGAATATTCCTTGACGGGGTGAACATCTGCCTGATGGCCCAGGGCGATCTGCGGCGACATGTGGCCGCCGTGCCGCAGGATCCGGTCTGCTTTTCGGGGACGATTGCCAGCAATATCCGACTGCATAGCGACGAGATCAGCGACGAGCGCATGCGCTGGGCGGCGGAACTGGTGAACGCCTCGGTGTTTATCGAGCGATTGCCGGGCAGTTACAACCACGAGGTGCGCGAGCGTGGCTCGAACCTGTCCATTGGCCAGCGTCAGTTGCTGGCCTTCGCCCGCGCCCTGGCCTTCAACCCGGAGGTGCTCCTGATTCTGGACGAGGCCACCAGCAGCGTGGACACCGCCACCGAAGCGCTGATCCAGGACGCACTAACACGCATCCTGCACGGGCGTACCAGCATTGTGATCGCCCACCGGCTGAGTACGATCCGCCACGTGGATCGGATCATTGTGCTGCACCAGGGTACGGTGGTGGAGGACGGCAGCCATGAGACGCTGCTGGCGCAGGGCGGGTTCTACCACCGGCTCTACCATTTGCAGTTTGCTGATCAAGCGGCGGCGTAGATTACCGCCGTGGGGCTGAAGCCCTCGGCTCTTGGTTAGCGAAGGCCGCCTGCGCGGCCTGCCTGAGCCCGCGAAGGCGGGCTTCGTCCCAGAGAGCCGAGGGCTTCAGCCCCACGGCGGGTGACTTTGACGTGACCCAAACCGTATTAGGCCGCTACTTCAGCCGGTACTTCAACTTGCTTGACGATCTCCAGTTCGATGTTGATCGTCACATCGTCACCGACCAGCACACCACCGGTCTCCAGGGGCGCATTCCAGACCAAGCCCCAGTCCTTGCGGCTGATCTTGGTTTCGGCACTAAAACCGGCGCTGGTGGTGCCCCAGGGCGACTTCGACTGACCGTTGTACTCGGTGTTCAGCGTCACCTCGTTCGTTACCCCGCGAATCGTCAGGTCGCCGATGATCTTGCCGTGAGTCGCGTCTACGAGCTCAACCTGCTTGCTCACAAATGTGAGGGCCGGGAAGTTGGCCACATCGAAGAAATCGGGCGACTTGAGGTGGCCATCGCGCTTCTCGTCCTTGGTATTGATGCTGTTGGCATCAACCTGGACACTGACGGTGGAGGCGGCGGGATCAACCTCGTTAAAATCAACGCTGCCGGTGAAGGTCTCGAAGACGCCACGGGCCTTGGAGATGGCCAGATGGCGAACCCAAAACTGAATGGACGAGTGAGAAGAATCGATGACCCAGCTCATAGTGGTAACTCCTAATATTGTAATCTCAGAGAGCATGATGCTCGTGTGATCGCAGCATACAGGCGGGCCGTTAACGTGGCGTGAACATGAGTGTGAACAGGCGTGCCGACCACGAATAAGGTCACGAATACTCGAATGGTGTTGTCCTTCGCCATTTGAGTATTCGTGACCTTTTCGTGGTCGGCGTTATCAGAGATCTCCCTCTCGTGAAATCGCCTCAATCTGCTCAAGGATGCGCGTGCGGCCACCGCTCTCGGCGATGGCGCGGGCCTCGGACAGAGCGACGCGGGCTTCGGCGGGGGGTAGCAGAGGAGCCAGCCAGACCCGGATCTGGGCGGAGAGATGACGGGTTCCCAGGGAGTCGGCGCGGATTAGGGCGGTGGTGAGATATTCGGAGGCTAGGGAATGTTCGCCCCGGTGCAGAGCCACCAGACCCAGGTTCGCGCCCAGACCGGCGATGCGCTCGGGGATGTGCAGGCGTTCAGCGATGGCCTTGCCGAGATGGAACAATCGTTCGGCTTCGCCCAGATCACCCCTGGCCAGAGCGATCTCACCGGCGGTGGAGAAGAGATAGGGCTGAAGCGAGATCGCACCGCGCTGCTCCGCAATCGCCAGTGCCTCGGCGATATACCGTTCGGCGGAGTTGAGGTCGCCCTGTAGATGCAGGTGGTAGGCCAGATTATTACGGGCCAGGACGCGCCAGGGATCGGTACTCGTACCGGAGGCGGTATTGCCATCGGCCACGTGCATGGCTTCGCGATAGTACGCGATAGCGCGCACGAGATCGCCCTGCTGGGCCATCACACTGCCCAGCTCAAAGCGTACCTGAGCCAGAGCGGTGAGATCGCCACCAACAGGCTGCCCAATGATCAGGGACTCGGCGGCGCGTAGGCGCTCGGCAGCACCGGCGAGGTCGGCACCCTCTAGCGAAAGAGCGGTACCCCAGAGGAAGAGAGCCGTCACCGCATCGCCAAGCACCGGCGATGCGTGGAGCGGTTGCACCAGATCGATCATCTCGGCGTAGTGGCCCTGCGAGAGAATGGTGCGGGCCAGGGCGAGACGGGCGGCGTGGGCATCGGCGGGCACGCGGGATATATCGAGCGCCTCGCGCAGATACTCGGCGGCGCGGGCGATTTCACCCGCGTTATGCAATACCTCGCCGAGCGCCAGAAGCAGAGCCGGGCGACCGGCGTCGGACGTACCAGCCAGAGCCTGCGCGTAAAAGGCAGCCGCCTCGGCCCATGCGGCTACCAGCGCCGCCTGCCGTCCGGCCCGTACCGCGTAGACCGCCGCCCTCTCGGGGGCACCACCCTCGGCAAAGTGTGAGGCGATCAGGCCCGCCTCGGCGTCCAGTCGGTCGTGATGGAACGCCTCCAAAGCCTCGCCCACCCGGCGGTGCAGCAGGCGGTGGCGCGGCTCACCTACCTCGCGGTAGGCCACCTCCATCGTCAGGCTATGGTCAAAGGCAAAACGTCCGTCGTCCAAGGGGCGCACGAGTCGCGCCATGCGCAGTTCGTCTAGGGCATCAAGTGCGGCTCCCTCAGAAAGTGCCGACGCACGGGCGGCTACATCAAACTCAAACTCACGGCCCACCGCCACCGCCGCATCCAGCACGCGCCGTGCGCCCTCGGAGAGTCGGATCAGCCGTCCGTGGATGAGGCTATAGACCGTCTGCGGCACCACCGGGTCGGCAGAGAGGGCGTTCAGATTGAGGGTGCCGTCACTGATCAGCAGGCCGCTACTGCGGGCGTAACTCACAATCTCGCTGATGATGTAGGGATTACCCTCGGCGCTACGCTCAAGCCAACTCGCCAGGGGCTGGGCGTAGATCGGACTGAGGCTGCGAGCCAGAGCCAGGGTATCATGGGGAGCCAGACGACTCAGGCTCAGGCGCTCCAGACGGCCCTCGCGCAGCAGGGCGCTGATCAGGATCCCCAAGGGTGAGCGCGGGTCGGAGGGGCGCGCAGTGGCGAGGATAGCCAAGGGCACATCGGTTACTCGGCGCAGCAGGTAGGCGAGCAACCCGAGGGATGTGGCGTCGGCCCACTGGAGATCGTCAATGAACAGAGCCAGTGGCCTAACGCGGGCCACTGCGGTCAACAGGCGAGCCAGCGATTCCCAGAGCCGCGACTCATCGGCGGGAGGCAGTTCGTCGGGGGTGGGGAGGAGCTCGGGCAGCAGGCGGGCCACCTCGCGCAGCCACAGTGGGTCGAGAACCAGACGCCCGCGCAGCGCGGGCCAGTCGGGACAAGCAACCAGGCCGCGCAGGGCCATCACGACCGGCTGGTAGGGCAGACTCTGCTCAAGCTCGCGGGCCTCGCCCACCAGGATCAAGCCGCCGCGCCGGGTCAGAAACTCCTCAGCCAGACGGGTCTTGCCAATCCCTGGCTCGCCCTCGATCAGGGCCAGTTGACCTGAGTCTACGGCAGCGAACAATCGCTCCAGTTCGGCAGTTCTGCCGGTGAAAGGGAGGGATGAAGGATGAAGGATGAAGGATGAAGGATGAAGGATGAAGGATGAAGGATGAAGGATGAGGGATGAAGGATGAAGCTGTATCGCATCCAGCGTTGTTGTCACTATCGCATCCTTCATCCCTCGAACTTCATCCTTAATCACCGCATCGTAAAGTGCCCGCGTCTCGGCCATTGGCGGCACGCCCATCTCGGTGTCGAGCAGATCGCGCAGCCCCTCGTAGCGGCGAATGGCACCCACACGGTCGCCGGAGAGATAATGCAGGCGCATGGCGGTGCGCTGAAGATCCTCCTGGAGTGGATCAAAGGCCAGGGCGCGGATCATCGCATCGAGAGCGGCGAGATAATCGCCGCCAGACTCATGCAGATGAGATAGGCGGGCGAGGCCGCGTACAACCAGCAGGCGGATGCGGGTACGCTCGGCGGCCAGCCATTCATCAAAGGAGTCGCTGTCGGTTAGGGTAAACCCGGCCAACAGGTCTCCCCGGTAGCCATCCAGCGCCGCCGCCAGAGTTGTCAGGTCAGAGGAAGATTGCACGGCGAAGAGGGCGCGTGCGTCCACCTCAACATCAGCGGCGATAGCCAGATGATCCTTGCCGCTGATCAGGGCCGGGCCAAGCGCCTTCCGCACCGTATGCAGCGTCGTGCGCAGGAGTTGCTGGGCGGCCTGACGCTCGTGGTCGGGCCAGAGCAGGGTCATCGTTTGCTCGCGGCCCACAGCACCGGGCTGAACTGCCAGATAGTAGACCAGCGCCCGCGAGCGTCGCCGGGGCAGATCAACGGGAACACCGTCGCGCAGGATCTTAGGCGGGCCGAGCAGGAGGATGGAGAGCATGGACTACGAGCCGCCCAAGAACCTACGCACAGCCGCGCCAAACATCTCAGGCAGCAGTGCGGTGAGCAACCCGGCTACCCGCAGCAGGCCAGAGGCCATGATTGAACCCTCCACCGCAGCGGACCACGCCGGTGAGGGGAAGGCCACCAACCCAATGAGCAGTGCCGTCCCGGCAAGCACAGCCTGAACCAGCCCAAGAACCCCGCCGAGCAGGTGGTCAATCCAGCCTAGAAAGAGCAGGCCGGCGAAGATGCGCAGCAGCGAAGCAATCAGGCTGGTGATCGCGCTCACCAGCACGAGTACCGCCACAAAACCGACCACCCCAGCGATCTCGGGTTCGGCGATAAACGAACTAAGCCAGCCGGCCACGTCGGGGCCAAAACGCCCAGCCATGCCCACACCGACGATCAGTCCCACGATTGCCAGTACCTGGCGAATCAGCCCCCAGTACATGCCGAGGATCATAAAAATCCCCGCGCCAATGAGGAGCGTCAGATCAAGACTGTTCATAATTTTGTCCCAGACAAGGTTTCAGGTGTCAGGTGTCAGCGCGACAGTTTGTCGTGCTTCCATCTCGCATTACACGAATCTGGCGGGCTGGAAGCCCGCACTACGCGCAGCCCAAACTGTGAAGCTGGATTGAACCATGTCTCATTGAGAAAGGCGGATCACAAACCGCCCCAGATTATCATCCGTCAGATTTTCCGCCCTTCCCACTGCTGCGGCGACGGCGGCGCTGCCCGGTCTGGGCTTCACTCTGGGCAGTCTTGGGCTGGGGCGGGCGTTGATCAGTCTGATCCGTCTTGGGCTGGGACGGGCGTTGATCCGTCTTGGGCTGGGACGGGCGTTGATCCGTCTTGGGCTGGGACGGGCGTTGATCAGCGGGCGGGGCGGACGGGCGGGGCTCGCGCTGTGGAGGACGAGATGTTCGACGTGGCTCACGCTGCGGCTCGCGCTGTGGCTCACGCGGGGTGCGCGGGGCAGCCGGAGGAGTGCTGGGGGCAGTCGGCGGAATCGCTGGCGCAACAGCCTTTGGGGCTGGCGGAATAGCCTTCACGCTAGGAATATCGCTGTCATCTTCCAGCAGGCTCAAATCCTCTCCCTGATCATACTGATCGATCTCATCGCGTAGCTTGCGGCGCTCGCCACGGTCGCGCTCATGGTTTCGCGGACGTGGTGGAGTCGGCGGGGAGATTCCCTCGGTGATGCGGGAGCGGGCCGAGGCCGCATCCTGCGCGCTGGACACCTCAACAACGGACAGGTCGTAGGTCTCGATCATACCGCTGCTCGAAAGCTGGACGATGAGTTGCTGCTTGAGGACGTGTTGACCGATCACCTCACCAGGGCCGTCGGGGGTCTGCACCCACGTACCGCGCCGAGGCAGATCGCCGCGCATCTCACCATACTGCTCGTGTTCATAGGAAAGGCAACAAAGCAAGCGACCACAGACACCGGAGATCTTAGCCGGGTTGAGCGGCAGATCCTGATCTTTGGCCATCTTAATGCTGACGCGGGCATAATCGGGGAGAAACGAGGCACAGCAGAGGACGCGCCCGCACGGGCCGATCCCGCCGAGGAGCTTGGCCTCATCACGCGGGCCGATCTGGCGCAGTTCGATCCGGCTCTTAAAGGTGCGGGCGAGATCGCGCACCAGTATGCGGAAATCCACGCGCTTATCGGCGGTAAAGTAGAAGGTGAGACGCGATCCATCAAAGCTATATTCAGCCTTCACCAGACTCATGGGCAGGCTATGCTCACGGATCTTCTCTGCGCAGCGCGCCAACACATCCTCGTGGCGCGTCTGGAGTAACCGCTGACGCTCAAGGTCGGTCGAATCGGCCCGCCGTAGCACCGGCTTGAGATCGCCGATGACCTCGCTATCCGTGACGTCCCGACCCGCATAGGCCACCTTGGCCAACTCCAGGCCACGGGCCGTATCCACGATCACGTAGTCGCCTTGAACCAGTTCCAGATCGCACGGATCGAAGTAATAGGTCTTTCCGCTGTCTTTAAATCGCACACCGACAACAATTGGCATAGGGGTATCTGTACAACTATATATATATATGCAGAGACGCCCCACCGGGGCGTCTCTACTTCGCGCCAAGCACCTTGAAGGCGCTCACCAATTGCTGCTTGCCTTTAAGCTGGAGCTTGCCCATCTCTTGGAGGGTAAAGGCTGCCCGCACCATCTGGGCGGTATCGTCGCCGATAAAGACGCTGCCAGGTTCGGCGGCGCTCTCCAGGCGCGAGGCCGTATTCACCGTATCGCCGATAGCGGTATACTCCAGGCGATGGCGGGTGCCAAAAAAACCGGTGAAGACCGTCCCGGTGTTCACGCCAATGCGAATGCTGAACGCCTTGCTCGGCTCCCATTTATCCACCAGACGTTTTTGGGCGGACTGCATCTCAAGAGCGGCGGCCACGGCGCGCATGGCGTGCTGGTCATCAATGGGTTCATCCGGCAACCGGGGGGCACCGAATATCGCCATGATACCATCTCCAATATATTTGTCCAACGTGCCGTTATAGCGGAAGATCACATCGGTCATCTCGTGCAGATACTCGTTGAGCAGATCCTGCACCTCACGCGGCGAGAGCCGCTCGGAAAGCGAGGTGAATCCCTTCACATCGGCAAAGAGGACAGAGACGACCTGCTCCTGGGCCTCCCAGAGCTTGCCGTACTCGGCGACATAGCGGGCAAGCGCCTTGGCGACGTTAGGCGAGAGGAATCGTTCGAGGTTCTGGCGCAACTGGCCCTGCTGACGCAGCTCCTCGGTGAGACGGGCGCGTTCGATAGCCACCGCCGAGATATTGGCGATAGCCGTGACCAGATCGCGGTCACGCTCGGTAAACTTCTCGCGACCGGGTGAGTCGAGCAGGATCACGCCGATGGTACTACCCTGAAGTAGCAGCGGCGTACAGATCGCCGAGCGGATGTTGGCGCTAATGATGCTGTCGGAGCCAGCAAAATCGAGGCGGGCGTCCTTGGTGAGAACCGCCTCCCCACCCTCCAGTGCCTTGCGCACGATACTACCCGAGATCGCCACATCGCCGGTTCCGGCGGGGAGTACCACCCGTGGTACCAGTTCTTCACCCTTGCGCAGCATCAGAAATCCACGCTGCGCCGGGACAACGCGCATGATCTCTTCCATCACCAGATCAAGCAACTCACGGAAGTCCACCACCTGGTTCAGGCGCATACCAATAGTGTAGAACTCCTGGAGATTGATCGCCTCAGGCGGCAGTTCGTGGCCCTTGACCACACGGGCCTCGGAGGAGAGGGGAAAGTAGCGGTTATCGTCGAGGACAACGCTCTGGGCGGCGCGATCTTCAAACTGAAGCTCGAACGGCCCAACCCCGATGACATCACCGTCGTTAAGTTGCTCTTCCTTCACCCGCAGGCGGTTCACCGTCACGCCGTTACGGCTGTTGAGGTCGGTAAGCCATGCCTGCCTACCGCGCAGTTCGATGTGAACATGCTTGCGCGAGACAATCGCGTGGTTCAGGACAATCTCGTTATCGAGCTGGCGACCAATCGTCAATCCCCGGTCGTTGATCGCGAAAGTGCGCTGATCACCATTAACGGTAACGGAGACACGGGCCATCACGCCACTCCTTCCGCTACAAGCTGAGGATAACGAGCATTTACACCGTTCTGATCAGAGCAACGCAGGCCATGATAACAGACGTGAGAAGGGAGGGCAAGATGTACCAAGGCGATCTGTCTTGCCACACCCCTACCCTGCTGCTATAATCCTGCCGCACGATATGTTACGGGGACGGCTTTATTATGCAGAAATTCGAGACACACGCGAGCCAACTTAGCCTGGTCGGCGGCATCCGCCAGCAGGCCAGCGACATGATCATCGTCGCCGAACCCCGGTCGCCGCTCGCACCCGAGGCACGCAAGGGGACACTCTATATTCTTGTGGAGGCCGAGGTGACGGCCCCGCGCAGCCAGCAGATGTGCCTTCTGGCCGCACAAACGGTGCGCCGCGCCTTCTACGAGAATCCTACCTTCAGCATTACGGCGGCGATGCGCCGGGCCATCGCCGCCGCCAACAAGGCAATCTACGAGCAGAACATCTCGCAATCGGCGGGCAAGCGGGCAACCGTTGGCATGACGGTGGCGGTGCTTAAGGGAAGCGACCTCTTCATCGCCCAGGTACAACCGGCGCAGATCTACGTACTGAGTGAGGGTACCCTGCGTGCCCTGCCGTCCCATCCCTCGTGGGATCCAGCCCACTTTAGTGTGGCCCCGTTCACCCGTAGCGGTGCGTTGGGTGCCAGCCTGTTCATTGATCCCGAAATGTACCGCTGCGCCTTGCTCCCGAACGAGTCGGTGATTCTCTGTACCAGCGGCTTTTCCCAACTGCTCAGCCGCGATGAGACCCATTCTCTGCTCCACCTTCAGGACACCGACGCCGCCGTCGAGCGGTTGCTCCGTGTCGCGAATGAACATAACGTCGGTAACGCGCACGCCCTGGTGATTGAGCTGCGTCCGTCACTCCGCCCGGTTGCCCCGCAGGTGACACCTGTCCCCGTTATACAGGCCACCCATTCGCTGCGCGGGTGGCTTGCATCGCTCACCAACCAGGTCTCCCTCGCCATCGGCGGGCAGAAACCGTCCCCTGCCAAGGATGGCCCGCCGTCGCCCGATCCCCTGTACACGCTGCCCGTTCAACCGCAGTACCCAGCCAATCCGCTGCCTCACCCAGTGCCGATCACGATAGGCGAGGATCTTGGCACACGCTATAGCCGCCTACGCCAGGAGCGTGAGCGCCGAAAGCTCAAGCCAGAGGATACGCACCCTGAACTGCCGCCATCGGCCTATCTTGGCGAGAGTTCGTTCGCCACAACGATGCGCCGGATCGATCTTGGCGATGGCCCGGCTCTTGCAGCCAAAGCCCGGCCTTACCGCTCGCGATACGAGATGCGCCCTCTGATCGATCTTAACTGGAGTGAGCGCCTCGCCCTGCCATTCCGTATGATCGGCCTGTCCATTGACGAGGCTCGCCGCAATCGGCGTATCCGCCCCAATACGCCACCCCCGGTGGTACGTGGCCAAGGTCTCTCGTACCGCCGCATGCGTCCGGCCTTCCCCTGGCTGATGATGATCAGCCTGATACTGGTTGTCTCGATCCTGTTCATCTACGGGATGAGCCTCACATCGCAGAATGACCAGATGATCGCCCTGGAATACTTCACTGCCGCCGAAGGTCGCCTGTCCTCCGTGCGCGAGGCCGCTAACGAGGCTGATGCCCTCAACGCTCTGGATCTCGCCCGTCAGGCGATCAATGAGGTACAAGCTAGTCCCAACGTCACTGACACCAACCCACCGCTCTGGCTGCGCTACAAGGAGCTACAGCGCGAGTACGAGCGCGCCCTAGCCGCCGTGCAACGACTCACCTTCTTCGATACCCCTACGGTGCTATCTACTCATACCGCGCCCAATGGTACTTTCTCCGGCATTATTATGCCCCCAGCGACCGCAGTCGTTACGAACCCGATCCTGCTTGATGCCATGCGTTACCTCTACGTCCTCGACGGCGACAAAACAAATACTCGGCTCTACCGTATCCTACGTGATGGTGGCACACCTCAGATCTACCTCAGCCCGAACGAACCCGTGGGTTCATCCGTGGTCGGCCCGCTCCGCGCCGCCCTCTGGCGGACTGACCAAGTGGTGGCGATAGACCAGGCTCTCAGCGGGTTTGGCTACTACTTTCGCAACGGTAATGTGTGGAACTACTCGAAGCTTGGCAGTAGTGAGATTTGGTCGGTGCGCGACCGGCTGATCATTAAAGAGTATGACAGCAACATCTATATCTGGGGTGCCATACCTAACGAGGTACTCAAATTCCGCTCTGGCAGCTACGATAATACGCCTGAATACTGGCTCGATCCTGCCAGCCTCTCCGATGTTGATATCAGCGGGGTGGTTGATATGGCGGTGAACGGGGAGATCTACCTGCTCAAGCCCAACGGCAATGTATTAATCTTTAGCCAGGGTCGCTTGGTGAGCGAGATTAAGCCCGAAGCGATTAATCCGCCGATCACTGCGGTGAGTCGCTTCTTTATGACCGACGACGGCTCTGGTGGCGGATCAATTTTTCTGATTGAAAAACAGAATGAGCGAATCATCCAGATGGATAAAAACACGGGTAAGGTCGTCCAGCAGACTAAGGCACGGCCCGATAGCAACCTGCGCCTGAACCAACTCGACGGGATCGCCGTGGTCTCAGACGGTGCGCAATCAACCCTCTACTTGGTAAACGGTGGACAGATCATCCGTGCCAATCTCCCGGCACCACCGCGATCTTTCCGTGATCAGGGCGTACTGCCGACCCCGGCGGTGCCATGAGGAGGCATGCCTCCTGCCTCCTGCCTCCTCTCCTCTGCCTCCTACTCCTCTTCGCCCTAGCCGGGTGCGCCGTCCCCGACGGATCATCCGGTGCGAATATCGGGGTGGGCCGCAGCAGCCCCGAGGCAGCGGTTGATGGGTTTTTGGAAGATTTGAATCACGCTCTTCAGTCTCCCAACCTGAGCGACGTGACAGAGCGACGTATCTGGGCCGAGCGGCTGGCTGGCTACTTCGCGCCGAGCGAGCGGATTGATCAACGGGCCGCATTCCTCGACATGCTCGTTGGCTTTGCGGACACCACCCAGCATCCGGTCATCGGCAGCAAGGCGATACTGGCGATTACCTATAGCCGCGTAGAACTCCTCAGCCGCGACGGCGATAAAGCAATGGTGTGGGTCGTGGATGGATCATTCGAGTTGCGCTGGCTCAACGAGAAGGGCGAGGTGATGCGCGAGCGCACGGGTGGCCTTACCGATATACTCGGCCAGACCAGCGGCGGTTTGCCGGTGCTGCGGGTTGATGGGCTGTGGTTCCTCACCGAGCGGTGAGGCAGATCATGCTGGCTCAACAACCGGCCCGTTTGGCGTATCCTTCACCTGCCAGCCAGCGGCGATGATCTGGGCACGGAGGACATCGGCGGCGATCCAATCGTGGCGGGCGCGGGATTCCTGCCGCTTCTCCACCAGAGCTAACACCTCGTTCGGTACCCCAACAACAACCGGGGCTGGACGCGGGCGGATCTCCGACTCGGCCCAGACCTCGGGGGGCAGCCCTTCGCACGGGTCAATCATGTGGAACGGCCCGAGGTCGCTCAGATCAAAGCGATCCATACGCGGATAGTGCCGTGCCCCTCCCGCACGCATAAGCGTCACCCCGCCCCGGCCCATCACCTCGGCCCGCCCGCCGGCAAGATCAAGCACAAGACCCGTATGCTCATCAATGCCCACCACCGTCTGTCCGGCGGGAAGCATCGCCACCAACTGATCGTAGCGATCTTTGCCCATATAACAACGGCTGGTGTCCAGGTCAGCACCGCCCTCGGTATTGTTCCAGTGGGGCACAAAGACTATGGAGAGTCCATAGGGAGCCAGCAGATCCAGGCCGGGTTGCCAGTGCAACTCCGCGCCAACTTTGTAGATCTCGTAGACCGGCAAGGCCAGGGCACCCATCGCAATGGTCGCTGCGCTGGCGGTGACAACGGCTGTGCCACGGCGATGGCATGCCTGGAGCCGTTGCCACGCCAGACTGCCCGCCAATTGACGTGCGGCGTAGGTCGGGCTGCCCGGCCCAAGAAAGATCATGTCCGACGAGAGCATCGCCGCGCTGGTGGCCGGGTCGTCGGGGCTGTAGGCCGTGCCACGAGCGCGGGCCGGAAGCAGCGCGATCTCAGGCCGCAGGTTCTGCAACCGTACGCTGAGGAAATCGGCCACTTTGCGGGCCACACGCTCTGAGTTTGGCTGAAAACCGGCGGGTGTCTCTAGAATCGCCACCCGCAGCGGTACCTTGGCCCGTGCGGTGAGCCGGTCATAGACAACGCCGCTGCTCGGGGCCGTCTCGCCAGAGCCGAGCAGCGCAATCAGACCCGGCCCTTCGGTCATTGTCATAGGGGTTTTCCTCACCATTAGCGTCCGCTCTTCTCCATATCGAGCAGCGCCTGCTTACGATCTAGCCCCCAGCCGAATCCGTGTAACGTGCCGTCGCTGCCCACAACACGGTGGCAGGGTACCACCAGCGAAACGGGGTTCATCGCACAGGCACGACCCACCGCCCGCACCGCCTTGCGGTTGCCCACACTTTCGGCGATCTGCATGTAGGTGCGCGTCTCACCGTAGGGAATAGCCAGGAGCGCCTGCCAAACTTGATGCTGAAAAGGGGTAGCCCGCACATCCAGGGGCAGATCTACGCTCGACGTCTGGCCCTTCAGGTAGGCCAGGATCACATCAACAGAGTCGCCGATCTGATCATCGCGCACAATATCATCCCGCGCATACGTGGCGTGCAGCGCCCGTTCCAGGTGCGCGTCATCATCGCCCAGGCTCACCGCGCAAACCCCACGGGCCGTTGTGGCAACCAGCAGCCGTCCGAGCGGGCTGTCCACAATCGTATAGCCAATCTGCATATCTGCACCTCATCCGCTCAGATGCTCACCAGCAACACACCAACAAGCAACCCGGCCACACCGACCCACTGGCTCATACTGAGCCGCTCGCGCAGGAAGATCCAGGCCAGCAGTACAGTCACGGCGCTAAAGATCGAGGACAGGGCGGTGACAACACTCACATAGGTTCCGCTCACGCCAACGCTGAAACAGAGGAATGCGACGGTATCGAGAATGGCGGCCCCAACCGCGAATGGCCAGACCTCACGCTCAAGCCGCACGGGGCGACTGCCACTGCGAACCATCAGGCCCAGGGCCACCAGAAAGGTCAGCAGCCGACCGATCAGCACTGGCCAGGCGATCCCCAGCGTGGGGATGATGTAGCTGATCGTCCAACAGTAGACGCCGATACAAATGGCGGCTCCAACCGCCTCGATGATGCCCCGTGATCCGCCCGCATCGCCGCTGGGGCTGCGTGCAGCAATGACCACACCCGCGATCACCAGAACGGCCCCACCAAGCGCCAGCAACCCCGGTCGCTCGCCCGTCAGCAAGGCCAGCATTGTCGTGATCACGGCGAAACCAGAGACAATCGGCGAGACAATTGAGAGAGTGCCGATGGCGAAGGCCCGGTAGAGCAATAAGGTTCCGACCAGGCTCATCATATTCGCCGCGATCCCCAGCCCCCAGGCTCCCAGATCGGTTGTCGGCAGATCATGGCGAACCAGCAGCACCATGCAGATCGCAATGATACCGAACAACTGCACATAAAACATCGTCTGGACGACACCGATCTGGCGCGTGACCCGGCTGATCGCGAAGTCACCGCTACCCCAACCGATGGCGGCCAGCAAACCAAGGATGATACCCATCGTTCCTCATTAAATTTCTACTCCCATTCAATCGTTGCCGGGGGCTTCGACGAAATGTCGTAGACCACGCGATTCACGCCGCTGATCTCGTTGACGATCCGGCTGCTGACCCGTGCCAGGAGCTCGTAAGGCAGCCGTGCCCAGTCAGCGGTCATATAG
>CAIXLU010000408.1 GCA_903920315.1 uncultured Oscillochloris sp. | reverse complement strand
TTGAAAGAAAAATGACTGACACGATTACCATCCGCGTCAATCCACGGGCCGCGCAGCTCTTTCGGGCTGCCCCGCCCGCGCAGCAGCAGAAGATTGCGCTCCTCTTGAACCAGTGGCTTACAGAGGCGCTCGATACCAGCGAGACCCTGGAAGAACTGATGGCGCGCGTGAGCCGCACCGCCCAGGCCAAGGGAATGACCCCCGAGGTGTTGCAGGATATGCTCCCAACTGATGCGGCGACCGCTGCGCGGTATGGTGCGGCGTCGGATGAGGAGCGGCTGAAAATTCAACTGCTCGTGCGCTTGCTTCTGGAGCGTCCCCGCCCATCCCCTGATGCGCTGCTTCGGCGCATGGACGAGATGAGCGACTACGCAGAGGCCAACGGTCTGACGCCCGAGATCTTGGAGGCGATCCTCAATGACCCTGATGCGGGATGAGTGCTACGTGTTCGATACCAACACCCTGGTCAGCGCCGCGCTGATGAAGCGGTCTGTCCCACGTCAGGCGCTGACGATGGCGGTAGCCACTGGGGCGCTGCTCTTCACCGACCGCACGCTGTCTGAGTTGACGATGGTGCTTGCCCGCCCAAAGTTTGACCGCTATTTCAAGGACGGGGAGCGCGAGTCCTTCCTGGTCGATCTTGTCCAGCAGGCCCACGTTATCGTCGCACCTGGTACCATCGTCGCCTGCCGCGACCCCAAGGACGATATGTTCCTCGACCTGGCGGTTCACGGGGCGGCGGCGGCTATCGTCACCGGCGACGCCGACCTCCTCGTCCTCCACCCCTTCCGCGCTATCCCCATCCTCACCCCGCAACAGTTCCTGGCACGGTAGCAATCTGCTGAAAGATAAGGAAGTAAACCACATGGCGAATAGTCTGATCATCGGCGGCGTGGTGGCAACGGGGACGCCCACCACGCTCGACGCCTACCTCCAGGCCGGTGGGGTGGATGCCCCTGGCGACTGGGGGTATCTCGCGTTAAGGCAACTCGGCGGACAAGACGCGCATGGCGGCATCCTGCGCTATCGCCTCGATGCGGTACAGGGCGAGGTGGTTACGCCGCTGGCTCCGCAGGGACGAGCGACGAGTCATCGAGGGGGGCGGTAGCCGCGTGATGCGCCGCCTCGGCAATGCGTGCCCGTTCTTTCTGGAATCGCTCCATCGAATCGTTCGCCACCGCCTCGGCAATGCGGGCCTCGAAGTACGCGACCGCGATCCGCATCGTTAGTTCGTCGTTGCCGATCACCTTCTGCCCCCAGTCGAAGAAATCCTTGGTGTCCAGCACGAGGTAATCGACGTGGCTGGCTGGCTCCAGTTGCGCCAACACCGCAGCGTCGGTGATCCGTAGCGCCCGGTCTTCGGGTTGGGCGAGGGTTGAAACGTCCACAGTGGCCTCCTATTAAAGCGAACGAACGTCCTGGCTATTCTAGCACGCGGCCCAAAACGATCATAATGATTGTTTTGCCGTGATTCTTCCCCCACCACCACCACCCGCCCGTAGGGCGTGCCGCGACGGGAACCCCGCACATAAATCTTGTCACGCCTGTGTGCGGCATTACCACGCCGTAAACGGGCTGTTTTTTTGCGTTTTTGTCACGTTTTTGTCACGCTTTTTGCACATTGTCACGCTATCCTCGGTGCTGTTTCGCCTGGCCACTGGAGGCGGCGGCGGCGAAGACGCGACTGAGCAGGACGTTGACGGCGTCTACTTGGTCGTCGTGTGCGCCACGGGGGAAGCTGAGTAGCTCGCGCTCGAAATCGGGCAGGTAGGCACCGGGGCAGAAGACGACGCGCCCCCCCTCGAAGGCAGGTGCGTTGGCGCGGGCGTGGCTGACTTTGCCCCCTTTGTCGGTCGGCACGGCGACGATGGGCAGCTTCGTCTCGCGGCGCAGCATCTGCTGAATAGCGATGCCGCTGGAGGCGTCTTCAATCAGGATGACGCGGGGGTTCCACCGTGCGGCCTGGGCCTCCACGGCGCGTTTGAGGTCGGGGGTTTCCAGGCGAGCGCGGAAGACATCGAGGATGTAGACCTGGGAACCCGTGACACCTGCAGTGACGCCGACCGAGTAATCGCCCAGCTTCGAGGAGGCGGTATCCCACGCCTGGAGGATGTAGTCGAACAGCAGTTCACCGCGTGCGCCGGTGGGTGGTTGCCCGTAGACGAACCAGGCGCGCTGGTAGAGGGCACCCTGCTCGGCGACGGGGCGCTGCTGATAGAGGGCGTAGTAGTCGAGCTGAAGGACGCGCTTGAGGTCGTGCAGGGCGTCGAGGTCGAAGCGGGCCGGGCAGAGTGGAGCGCCCACCTCGCGCCCCAGGGGGTCGTTCTCCTCGGCCTCGGCGGGCAGGGAGCAGACGGTCCAGTTGGGGCCGTCCTCAGAGGCCAGGATGCGCCCGGCCAGGTCGTCTTCGTGCCAGCGGGTGATGATCAGAATAATGGCCGCGCCTGGTTCGCGGCGGGTGTAGAGGTCGTTGGTGTACCAGTCGTAGGCTTTGTCGCGGTAGGCGGCGCTCTCGGCGTCTTCCCGCGAGCGCACCGGGTCATCAATGATGATGAGGTTGGCCCCGCGCCCGGTGGGGGCTGCGCCGACGGCGGAGGCCCGCATGCCGCCACCCCCGGCGAGTTCCCACTCGGCCTCGGTGTTTTTGAGGCCGGGCTGGGCGGCGAGACCGCGCCGGGTGGCGATGCGGCGGGCTTCGCGGGAGAAGAGCGTCGCGAGGTTCTGGTTGTAGCAACCCAGCAGCACGCGCAGGGAGGGGTCGCACTCCATACGGTAGACCGGGTAGCGGATGGTGGTCATCTCGCTTTTGCCGTGGCGCGGGGGAACGAAGATCATCAGCTTGGTGATGGCCCCGCTCGTGATCTGGTCGAGGTGCTGACGGATATAGGCGAGGTGGGGCCAGTCCCAGGTATAGGCGGGCGTGACCTCGGCGAGCCAGGAGGAAAAGGGGAGGGTGGCGTTATTCGTGGGGAGGCGCTGCCCCGTGGGCCAGTCGGTCACCAATGGCGAGGGCAGAGCTGACAAGCCACTGTCCAAACACAGCCAACTCGGCGGCGGACTGGCGCTTGGCCCACTCAGGATCGGTAGTGATTTCGGCGACCGCGTGGATCGCTTGGAGTTGCGACCGGAGGCACTCAATGATCAACTCTCCCATTGATGCCTTCTGCGCCGCGACGGAGGGCGGCGTGCGGGCGGGAACGTCGGCGCTATCGGAGGTGACATAGCGGGTCTTCCACTGGCGCACGATGGTGGGGTCGAGGCCGTAGGTAGCCGCGACCGCCGCCGGTTGCTCTCCTGCGAGCAGGTCGGCGATGGCGGCGGCGCGGATCTTCTTCGCGATGTGTGCCATATCTTAGGCTCCGAGCGTGGCGAGTTCCTCGTCAATCAGAGACACGGCGACCTCGATCTCGCGGAGCCGGTCGGTGAGGGACTTCTGCGCCTCGGCGGTGTCCCGACCGAGGATGGTGCGCAGGCGGTCTTGGATTTTCAGTTCCATCTCGGTTTGGTAGCACGTATTCTGCCAGAGACGCCGCATATCGAGGAGGATCTGGCGAGCGGCGGTAGGAGTATCGTTCGTGGTGGTCATTGCCTCAGTACCGCATCTTCGTTGCTGAACCCCAACCCGGCGGCGATCTCCGCAGAAGCAAACACGATGCCGTTGCCAAAGAGCAACAGCGCCGTTTGCACCTGCTCTTTGCTCATCAACGAGCCGCCGATAAGTGCGCCGTTGTCGGCTGCGTTTGTCTCGGTGGCGATCTGAGGATTGGCGCGGAGGAACCGCTCCATTTCGTGAAGCTTATTGAATTGGTCCTGAGTCGCCGTGCGGAGGGCTTCGTACTTTGTGGTGAAGGTGTCCATTGCCGTGGGTTGTGATGCCATTTTAGCCTCCTGTTCGGTTGC
>CAIXLU010000407.1 GCA_903920315.1 uncultured Oscillochloris sp. | reverse complement strand
GGGTGCCGTGGCCGACGTATTTGCCCCCGCCCACCGGCAGGCAATGGATCTCGTGATTGACGCTGGACGAGTCTGGCCGGAGAGTGTCTACGCCTTCGCCTCCAATCAGCTTGCGGTGGTGACTCTGCGCAGCAACCCGGCCCAGCTCACCCGCCTTGACGATCTGGCCCGGCCAGGACTCACGCTTGCCTTTGGCTCGGAGGCAACGGCTATCGGCCAGTATACCCGCGAGCTGCTGACGCAGATCGAAGGTCGAGGCTTTTTTGGCACCCAGGGGAAGGACGCCGTGCTGCATAATGTCGTGCGTTACGGGGACAGTGTCACCGAGGTGCTGACCTCCGTCGCCTGTGGCGACGTGGATGCCGGGATTGTCTTTGCCTCAGATGGGCGACAGGCCGACAGCACAGTGTACGTGCCGATCACCTTGCCCTTCCTGCGCTTGAGTCACTAGTCCAGCTTCCCGAAAGTTCGTAGGCCGGCCACCGGCCACCGGCCCAAAATCCTTCCAACAACTTGCTCGCCAACGACAGGCACCAGCGCACCGCCGCGTTTAGGCTCCCTGCCGTTTTTGCGTGGTATAGAGTTGAAGGAGTTCCCCATGTTCGTCACGACCCTCACCGTCCAGACTCTCCCAGGCCAGCAACTCGCCTTTATTGATGCCTGGATTAGTGCCGCCGCCCATCCGCTCCAGCACCAGCCGGGGTTCAATCACCTGTATGTGATGGCCGCGCCCGACCAGGCCGATGCCGCGATCATTTTCCTTGTCTGGGAGGATGTCGCGCACATGCAAGCATGGGAGGCGAGCGAGGCGCACCGCCGGGTGCAGGAGCGCGTAGCACCGTTCTGGCGCGATCAGATCACGACGAAGGACTACACCCTGTTCTTCAACATGTGTGCCTGTTCGCACCACTTCAATAGCGATGTGGTGGAGGAAGCCGACGTGGGCAACACCGCTGAAAATAGCCGATAGCCGATAGCCGATAGCCGATAGCCGATAGCCGATAGCCGATAGCCGATTATCGGCTATTTTCACGTGAGCAGCCGCTCCATTGCCGCCGCGAGTTCTTTGAGTCTGACAGGCTTCGTCATATAGTCGCTGGCACCGGCGGCAAGACAGCGCTCCCGGTCGCCGGGCATGGAGAGCGCGGTCAGCACGATGATCGGCGTGGCTGCATACTCGGCTTTGGCTCGTAGGCGGCGTGTGGCCTCCAGCCCATCGAGATCCGGCATCTGGACGTCCATCAGGATCAGATCAGGCCGCTCCGCGTCAGCATGATCAATGGCCTCTTGCCCGGTGCGGGCGATGCATATCTGGTAACCTTTGTTCTGTAGGTACTCGCTCATTGTCAGGATGTTGGCCTCGTTATCCTCCGCGAGCAGGATCCGCGCACCAGTCGGTGTGCGCTGTGGGAGCAGGGAGATCGCAGCATCAAGATCAGGCAGGATCGTCGTCTGCGGCTTCGCCTCCACCGCGTGCGGTGGATGATAGGGAAGGGCAATCGTGAAGCGGCTGCCCTGGCCAATCGTACTCTCAACCGTCACGCTGCCGCCGTGGAGATCCGCCAGATGGCGCACCAAAGACAGCCCCAGCCCGGTGCCCTCGTGCTGTCGGCTCAGACGTGAGTCGAGCTGTTGGAAGGGTTGGAACAACTGTACGATATCGTCGGGCGCAATGCCGATGCCGGTGTCCTCTACGGTAAAGAAAATGATGCCTGCCGCAGCGTCGGCGGTCACTCGGAGGCTCACGTGGCCTTTGGGCAAGGTGAATTTGACCGCGTTGCTAAGCAGATTCACCAGCATCTGCTTCATGCGCCTGGGGTCAACCTCCACCTCAATCAGTTGGTCATCCAGATGAAAGGAGATCTGGAGCGCCTTCTTGAAAGCCAGTTCTTTCACAAACATCAGGCTGGCTTGGCACATATCAGCGACAGATACGATATCGAGTTCAAGTTTGAGATACCCGGCCTCCACTTTCGAAAGATCGAGGATATCGTTGATCAGCGCGAGGAGGTGGCGACCGCTGGTCTCGATGTTCTGGAGCGCCTTCTGCTGGTGTGCGTTGAGCAGACCATAGATGTGTTCCTGGAGCGACTCGCTGAGGCCCAGGATCGTGTTGAGGGGGGTGCGCAGTTCGTGGCTCATGTTCGCCAGGAACTCATCCTTAGCTCGCGCCGCCCGTGCGAGATTGGCGTTGGCGCGGTTCAGGATCGCTTCCGTCTGCTTCTCGGTCGTGATGTCGTGCATGGCGGTGAGGTAGTGCGGGCGACCTTGAAAGGTGATTCTGAAGAGCCGCGCTTTCATCTCGTACACTCCTCCACTGGCGCTTTTGAGACTAAACTCAGTCGTGAAGAATGTATCGTTCGAGAGCAAGCTTTGGGCAACTGCCGCTATAAATTCGGTCATGTGCGCGTGGGACACTATCTCCAGCATATCAAGCGTACGGCCCACGAGTTGTGCGCTTGTATAGCCAGTGATGAGATCGAATGCGCGGTTCGTCTGCACAATTGCGCCACGATCATCAAACAAGACAATCGGATCGGGCGATTCCCTAAAGAGTAGGCGGTTTTGCGATTCGCTCTCGCGCAGGGCATCTTCAGCCTGTTTGCGCAGGGTAATGTCAGTTATTGTCGAGCGACTCATGATGTAGGTGCCATGCTCATCATATATGGCGGTGGCACGTAGCAGCGCCGGGAAGGTCGTCCCATCCTTGCGCACACACTCATAGGTAATGTCGTGTAGCCAGCCCTGTTCCTTGAGCAGCGGGAAGCGGGTTTGGAAGTTGGTACGGCTCTGCTCAGTGATAAAATCCGTGTATGGGCGACCGATCATCTCCTCGCGGGTGTACCCGAACCAGTTCAATTGCGTTTGGTTGACTCGGATCAAAATACCGTCGGCATCTAACGAGTAATAGCCGACGGGGGCATTCTCGTAGAGATCCTGCACTTCGGCGGTGCGCTGATTGACTCGTTCCTCTAGCGTCCGGTTCAGTTCCTCTAGATCCTGCTGCGCAACCTTGAGGTCGGTGATGTCGGTTAAGTTGATCAGCACGTGAATGGGGCGACCTGTCTCATCGTGTATCGGTTGCATGGAGGTGCGATACCAGATCAGCCTGCCCTGTATCTCGACGGGGGCCGCACCAACCGCTTTTTGGTCTGTGCTGATCACCCCTCGGATGTTTTCCAGGTACATGGATGCGACTGGCTCGGGAAATATCTCTGCAATAGTCCTACCGATCATGACTCTGGGCGTGCTACTCATCTGTGCTGCCGCCAGATCGTTCATGTAGCGGAAACGGCCTTCGGCATCAACGACGGTGATTGCGCTGTCCAGGCTCTCAATGAGTCCACGGTATTGCTCCTCGCTCATACGCAGGGCCTCTTCCGTGCGTTTCTGCTCAGTGATGTCCAAGACGACAACCCCGACACCGAGGATTGTCCCAGCGGCGCTGCGCACGGGGAAGTAATTGACGTTCCCAACGAACAACATCCCAGGATGCGCCGGATCCTTCCCGTACATCTCGGTGCTAAGCAGCGACTCACCGGTATCCAGCACCTGGAGGTAGGGCTTCTCGACCTGAGATGCAAGCTGTGGCGGCAGCACCTCGCGGATGGTGCGGCCCAGGTGCGCCTCTGGCGTGGCCATGTTCAGGGCGGCGAGCAAGGTGTTGATGTACTGGTAGCGTAGATCCGTGTCGAGCAGGGCGATCCCGACCGGCGCGTCATCGAACCATGTCAGGGGGGCAGGTAACGTGTTACCGATGATCGCGGGTATGTTCGTGGTACCCGCCTCCAGCACTGCGATACGGGCACGCAGGCGCTGATTCTCGGCGTGGAGGTGCGCAATGGTTTCGGAGGTTGAGGTGTTGATGGTGGCTCACTTTCGGCAAAATGACATGTCACGCTGAGCGCAGCGCAGCGACGCGTCCCGGCATCCGTACGCCGGGACGCTTCGCTGCGCTCAGCGTGACATGTCACCCTCGCTCGTACTGGGCGACGATAGCATAGTCTTGATCGTCGCAAGCAGGATGCGTAGGCTCACCGGTTTAGACAAGTAGGCATTCACCCCCGCCGCCAGGCTGCGCTCGCGGTCGCCCGGCATTGCCAGCGCGGTCAGTGCGATAATCGGCGGTGCCTTGAACGCGGGCAACGCCCGCAATTGCTGGGTTGCCGCCAGCCCGTCCATCACCGGCATCTGGATGTCCATTACGATGAGATCTGGCCGCGTCTCGATAGCCTGCATGATCGCCTCCTCGCCGGTGCGTGCCACCACCACCTCGTAGCCATGCGCCGAGAGGTACTCGCTGATCGCGCTGATCGTCGTCTCGTTATCCTCAGCTAGCAGGATGATTGCATTCTGGGTTGTCTGCTCGTGCGGGCTGGAGACTGGCTCAACCCTCGTCGTCGGTGGCAGCGGCGCTGTTGGCGGGTGCCAGGGCAGGATTAGTGTCGCAACACTACCTTTCCCTATCCCCGCGCTCTCGATCCGGACGTTGCCGCCCATCAGGTTCGCTAAACGGCGCACGAGGGCCAGCCCCAGCCCCGTGCCTTCATGCTGGCGGGTCAGGCTATTGTCAATCTGCGTGAACGGCTGGAACAGCCGCCCCAGATCCTCTGCCGCGATGCCAATCCCCGTATCCTCGACCACAAAGGTGATCTGCTCATGCTCGGCGTTGATGGCTACCTCTAGCCGCACCTGCCCGCCCGCCGGTGTAAACTTGACCGCGTTGCCCAGCAGGTTCACCAACATCTGCTTGAGTCGCCGCCCATCAGTCTCCATCACCGAGGTGGTATTCTGACAAACAAAGCTGACCTGAACCCGCTTACGGATCGCGATCTCGCGGATGAACAGCAGGCTGGACTCGCAGATCACCGCGATGGGGTGAGTCTCCACGGTGATGTCCAAGTGTCCGGACTCCACCTTCGCGAGGTCAAGAATATCGTTGATCAGGGCGAGCAGGTGCTGCCCGCTCGTCTCGATGTGCTTCACCTGCCGAAGCTGACGCTCAGTCAGTGGGCCAGCAATCTGCTCGGTCAGCAGATCGGCGAAAGAGAGGATGCCATTCAGCGGCGTGCGCAGCTCGTGACTCATGGTGGCCAGGAACTCGTCCTTGTGCCGAAGCGCACGGCTCAACTCGGTGTTAATGCGACTGAGCGCCTCAGCGTGGGCCTGCGCAGCCAGATCGGCGTGCTTGCGCTGGGTGATGTCTTGAGCAGTAACAACGCCCAGCAGAATCCTGCCCTGTGCGTCGTACACCGGGGTGCCGTTAAAGGTGATCCAGCGCCCCGACTCCTGTATATACAACTCGTAACCTACGAACTGCTCGCCGTGCATCACCCGTCTGTGCGCCCATGAATCCAATTCAACGACTTGGCCGGATGCGTCAATAGGAGTCACATACTGTGTCAGATCCAAAGCTGTCATGTCGCGAGCCTGATCGCCATCTATACCGGCGATCTGCTGGGCAGCCGGGTTGATCCGCACAATCGTCCCGTCTGGATGGAACGCGATAACCCCCTCGTGCATCGTCCGTACGATTGCGTCGAGCTGCTGGCGCTCATACTCCAAGTCGTCTTCGACCTGCTTACGTGTGGTGATGTCACGGACGATGCCCTCGACCGCGAGCGAGTCGCTGGCCTCATCAGCAACCACCCAACTATTGACTTCTGTCCATTTAATGCTCCCATCCTGCTGCTGCCAGCGCAGGGTGAGCGGCTGCGGGATGAGCGCGAGGGCGGCGGGATTGATAGCTTCACCTGGAATGATGGGCAGGTCGTCGAGGTACACCAGACGGAAGATCAGATCCGGGTCGCGGTAAAATACCTCGCGGGGGTAGCCGGTCAGTTCCTCGATGGCCGGGCTGAGGTAGTCCAGATGGAGGGTCGGCCTGATCTGGTAGCGGTAGATCACGTCGTGGGCGTGTTCAGCAAGCAGGCGAAAGCGCTCCTCGCTGGCCCGCAGGGCCGCCTCGGTACGCCTAATCTGGGTCAGGTCGATGACGGTGACCCCAAGGCCGGAGACCGCGCCGGTTGGCCCCGGAACGGGAAAGTAGTTGATCAGCCAACTGTGGGGCACTCCATCAATCGGACAGGGCGGGCCTTGAACCTCTAGATCGCGCACCGGCTCGCCGGTCGCCAGCACCTGGCGCATCATCGGCTCCAGCCGCCGGGCGAGGACGGGGAGCAATTCGGCTGGGGTGCGCCCGATATGCTCCTCGGGCGTCTTGCCGTTGATCGCGGCGAGGGCCGGATTGACCATCTGGTAGTGCAGATCGCGATCCAAGTAGCCGATTCCGCTCGGCAAGCTGGTCAAGGTAGATTCGAGTCGGGCAAGGGATTGGGCGGCGGCAACGCTGGCCTCGCGCAGAGCGGTCACATCCTGAACCGCAAGGCACAATCCCTGCGCACCCGTGTTCGGCAGCGTCAATACACGGACACTGATCTGCCATGTATGCAGATTGGCCGCGCTGATCGGGCTGGTGGCAATCAGTTCATACAGGTCTGACACATGGCCGGTGGCCAACATCTGCGCCGCGTGCGGGATCAGGGACTCGGCCAGGGCAGGCCAGAGGGCAGGCAGTCCCTGCCCACACAGGCCCGCAATCGGATGACCCATCAAGTTCGCAAGGATCGTATTGATATGGAGAATCTGTAGCTCGTGATCGAGTACAACCACGCCGACCGGGATGGTATCGAATACGGTAGCGAGGAGCGCATGGGCTTGGTCGCGCTCACGGGCGAACTGAACCGTTGCGATGGCGCGCTGGACGCTCAGGCTCAGGTGCTTTGTGAAGAGCATATCTTTGGATAGATACTCCTGGGCACCGCGCTGGATCGCCTCAGCGGCGAGGATCTCGTTGCCTACGCCGGTGAGCAGTACCACCGGTACATCGCTTGTTTTGCGTAGTGCGGTGAGTACATCCAGTCCATCCATATCAGGTAAATGCTGATCGAGCAATATGCAGTCGGGCACGGCGGCCTGACAGGCGGCGAGAGCGCGGTCGCCCCGATCCGCCTCACTGAACGTATACGCGCCAGGGGATGTACGGGTGAGCAATCGGCGCACGGTGAGCCGATCTTCGGGTGAGTCATCAACGATGAGAATATGGAGCATAACGGTGGGTCTCAGATTGCAGATTGCAGATTGCAGATTGCAGATTTGCCGCAACAGGACACAGTGCATGTATCCAACCGATGAAAATGGCTATCGGCTATCGGCTATCGGCTATCGGCTATCGGCTATCGGCTATCGGCTATCGG
>CAIXLU010000406.1 GCA_903920315.1 uncultured Oscillochloris sp. | reverse complement strand
GAACAAGCTGAATATCGTCTGGAACGGTGGAGCTCCCGGCATCGCCCGCCTCGCCGCTTTCGGCGATGGCGACACGATCCTTCAGATCGTGGTTGACCGCTCCGCCAGCCTCTCCGATAGCCAGCGCGCCGACCTCCAGTCCGCGCTGCGTGCCCTGGTTGACCGCGCCGCTGTGGGCGATGGTGTCGGTCTGATCACCTACGCCGATACGGTGACCACCGCTCTGCCGATTACCCGCATCGTCAGCGACACCGACCGCGTCACGATCAAGGCGGCGATTGATGCGCTCACCAGCAGTGCAACCGATGCCCGTGTCACCGGCACGGCCCTCCAGACGGCTCTGAAGGCATTCATCGCCCAGCCCACCGACGTGAACCGCGAGGTCTACATCTTCGCCGCTGGTGCGACTACCGCCGATGCCGCGCCTATCTCATTCATCTCCGCCTTCCAGGGCGGCGGTATCCCGGTCTTCGCCTTTGGCCTTGCCTCGCCCGCTGCCGCCGAGTTGCGTACACTCGCCGACAGCACTCTCGGGCGCTATCAGGACTCTGCTTCTCTGGCCCAGATGCGTCAGGCTATTGATGCCGCCATTCAGCAGAGCAAGGCCGCCACCGTGGTCTCGCTGATCGAGGAACCTCTCACCGATACCTCCCCGATCTCCTTCACGGTTGACGCCGCTCTGGGACAGCTTGAGGTGATGGCGGCCTTCACCGGTACCCACACCTCTGTCGCCCTAGAGGCAACCGCCTCCAAGGGCACCCCCATCGCCGTCCCCTGTGAGGATGCCGGTGTCGGCACGGGCCGCGATGCCGAGGCGTGGTGTCGCCTGCTGATCCCCAGCCCCGCTGCCGGTTCGTGGACAATCTCGACCACTAGCGCCAACCCCCCCGCTGACCTCACGGTCTGGGTGGACGGGACCGCCAAGCCCGGGGCCGTTACCTTCGATGCCATCGTCAGTTCGGTTGCGGGCGATGTTGTCACCTACCCCGCCCCGATTGTGCTTGAGGCATCGGTTGCCAAGGCATTCCCGATCACCGATCTGGTGATCACCGCCACCCTCGATACCCCCGATGGCGAGAGTGTGCCGCTTGTCTTCCGCGACGATGGTACGTCTCCCGACACACTCAAGGGTGACGGTCGCTATACCGCCATTGTCAACTCCACGGGCGACGGTGAGTACTGGGTGACGGTCAAGACGGACAACAGCGCCAATACCGCCAAGTACACCGAGACCTCGGTTTCTCCGGCGACTGCCCCCGACGGCACGGTACGCACGCCCCAGACCACCCCGGTTAACGAGGCGTTCCAGCGTGTGGCCTGGACGGTGGTGATGGTCGAGGGTTCGCAGGCGGATGACCACGCCGATGACGAGGCCGGGGCTACCGACCTTACCTTCGGCGGTACCAGTGTTCTCGTGCGGATTGATATGCCCAACGACACGGACATGTTCAAGGTCACGGTGCCGGCAGACACCACCAGCGAGGTTGCGCTGGTCGTCTCGCAGTTTGACCTAGGCATGGATCCCTACGTCTACGTTTACGCTGCCGATGGCAGTTGGGAGCAGGAAGGTTTCTTCGACTTTGTCGCGACGAGTGAGGACTTCCTAACCATGAGCCTACCGGCCAAGGCGGGCGAAACCTTCTACGTCGCCGTGATGCACTACGACGAGACGGCAGGGCAGGGCACCTACCAGGTGCGCGTTGGCGCACCGAGTATCGCCGACACCCAGGCCAACGCGAAGTCGTCGGCCCCTGTGGTTCAGTACAGTGTATTCCTCCCCACTATTAACCTCTGAGACGAGGGTTAATCCCGCATGGTCGTTTACACCCCCTCTCCCGCACGCAACGCGGGAGAGGGGTCATTTTGTGGCCGGACGATTTCTTTGCGTCTTCGCGTCTTTGCGTCACACCATCATCATGCGTTTGACGCAAAGGCGCGAAGGCGCAAAGATTCTCGCTTCGCTCCGCGTGACAGCATGCCTTTTGCGATAGTGCATTTTCTGTGTTCTTCTGTGTTCTTCTGTGGCACAATGCAGAACCTTATCGGTGGCGTGAGCGGTATATGTATGCCAGTTCTCTCTACAGCGCGTGATTTTCCGCGCCTAAAGGCAACATATGTTATGAGCGACTACCGAGACATCAACGATGCGGCGCGTGTACTGGTGGCGGTGGTGACCCGTATGCGCGATCTAGAGCTGATTCGTGCCGAGGGCTGGTACCGCGTGCCTCTGGCCCGTCTACCGGCCCGTTTCGCCGCCGACTTCTTGGCCTTCTACCAGACGGCGGCCTTCGGTGCGGAGCGCTGGACGGTGCGCTACTACGCGCCGGTGCTGCGCTATCGGATTGTGTCCCGTCGCGAACTGCTGCCTGACGAGCCGGATCACCCGCGAGCCAACGAGCGCTACTATCGGGTTGAAATCGGCCCGCTTGAGTCGTTGCCGTTACCGCTGCCCGCCGAGCGTCTGCGCCGAGTATGCTTTATCAGCACGACGTTTGGACAACTCCGGCGTGCCCGCGATGTCTGCGAGTTATTCCACCCCGACGAGGATGCCGTGCCACCCGACACTCTCTGGGGCGCGGGCATGGCCGGCAGGAGTCTGATCTGATGCACGTTATCATTGTCGCTAATGCGCCCGCTTTTGATGCGGCACCCTTCGCCGCCGCCCTATCCGCAGCTGACTTGGTCATTGCCGCCGATGGCGGGGGCAACGCCTTGTACGCCGCCAAAATCGCACCTCACGTGGTTGTGGGCGACCTCGACTCGCTCGACCCGGTGGCCGAGCAGGCATTCCAATCGGCTGGGATTGAGCTGCGTCGCTTTCCCGCCGAGAAGGACGAGACCGATCTGGAACTGGCGCTGCTACTCGCGGTGGAGCGTGGCGCGGATCAGATTGACATCCTGGGCGCCCTTGGCGGCCGCTGGGATCAGGGACTGGCCAACGTGTCCATGCTTGCCCTGCCCGAACTGGCAGGTCTGCGCGTGCGCCTGCTCGATCTCGAACAAGAAGCATTCCTGGTTCGCACCGCCGCCGAGATCCCCGGTGCGGTGGGCGATAGTGTCTCGCTGCTGCCGCTCGGTGGCGCAGCCCACGGTATCACCACCCGAGGACTCCACTACCCCCTCGTGCATGCCACGCTACGCTTCGAGCGTTCGCGGGGAATCAGCAACGTGATCACGCAGCCCCCCGCCCACGTCTCCGTGGGCGAGGGGCTGCTGCTGGTGTTTCACACGTTCTAACACAGCTTCCCAGAAGTTGAAGCTGTTAGATCTGGTCGAGGTAATCCTTAAGCAGCTTACCGAGGCGCGGGTGACGCAGCTTGCGCAATGCCTTCACCTCGATCTGACGGACGCGCTCGCGGGTGACATTGAATGACTTGCCAACTTCCTCCAGCGTGCGTGGCTGGCCGTCCGAGAGACCGTAACGTAGCTCCAACACCTTACGCTCACGCTCGGTGAGTTGATCCAGGGCGGTGGCGATCTGCTGGCGGAGCATACCGCTGGCAGCGGCGTCATCGGCATCGAGGGCGTGCGGGTCAGGAATGAAGTCGGCCAGGGTGCTGTCGGCTTCCTCCCCCACCGGCGTCGCCAGCGAGACCGGATCCTGAGCGGTGCGGCGCAACTCGCGCAGTTTCTCCTCACTCATGCTGAGAGCGAGGGCCAGCTCGCTATCATATGGCTCGCGACCGAGGCTCTGGGTGAGCTGACGGCGAGATGCCTGAACGCGGTTAAGCGTCTCGCCAAGATGGACGGGCAGGCGCACCAGGCGGCTCTGGTCGGCCAGGGCACGCGAGAGGGCCTGCTTGATCCACCAGGTTGCATAGGTGGAGAACTTAAAACCCTTGTCGTGGTCAAACTTCTCAATCGCTCGCAGCAGACCCAGGCTGCCCTCCTGAATGAGATCGAGCAGAGGCAGGCCACGGTCGCGGTAGCGCTTCGCGATACTGACCACCAGACGCAAGTTTGCCGCAGCCATCTGCTGGCGGGCCACGACACCATCGGTGATATCCTGGCGCAGATGCATCGCTTCACGGCTATTGGCGGGGAACTCCTCGATCTTCTTTAGCGCATTCTGCCCGCACTCAATTGCCTGGGCAAGCCGCTTCTCTTCTGTGGCGGTGAGCAAGGGCACCTGCCCGATCTCGCGAAGGTAGAGTCGCACGCTATCGCCAAGAAGGGCGTCGGAAAGCCCTTCATCAAAATCAATCGCCACCCCGCTTACTGGCTCATCTTCAGGGGTCGAATCGTCGGCACTGTCGCGCACAAGAATGCTGGCATCAGCTAGTGCCGCATAGATCGCATCCACCACCTCAAGCGCCTCTTCAGGATTGGGGACGAGGCTCTGGATCTCTTCAAAGGTGACGAATCCGCGTCGTCGGCCAAAATCAATCAGGCTGGGAATATCAGTCGGGGTGGCGTGGGAAGGGCCACGCACGGTATCAGGTTGGGTCTGAGCCATAGCATTATCCTTGACCAGACGAATCGGCGTCAGGTCGGCCACATCCTGCTGGCCAATGAGTCTACGCCTGCGATACCATAGCTAACACAGCGACGTGGGCAGGCCAAGATACGGAATGGGTTGGCTCTCGGGAGAGAAAACGCGGGATGGTGCTGGTGTCACGCTCATGGCATGGAGGGTATTGTAGCATAGTATCCTGTCGCCGTGCGCTTTTAGCCCTCGTACAGCGTTACTATCATCTATGCCGGATTTGGCGGGTTTTGCGCTGCTGCGTACTATGCTAGAATGATGCGCCGTCATTCGCGTATTCCTAACGAGGGTTTTATGCACTTTCCTCGCGCAAGCGGAATCCTGCTTCATCCAACCTCACTGCCCGGACAGTGGGGCATCGGCGATCTTGGAGCCTCCGCATATCGCTTTGTTGATTTCCTGGAAGCTGCTGGTCAGCGTCTCTGGCAGGTGCTGCCCCTTGGCCCCACTGGCTACGGCGACTCGCCCTATCAGTGCTTCTCGGCCTTTGCCGGCAACCCGCTCCTCGTCAGCCTCGACGATCTGGTTGATCGCGGCCTGCTCGGTCAGGCTGAGGTTGAGGCAGCCGCCCAGGCCGCCGGCGACCTTGGAAGTGATCATGTAGACTACGGGCGGGTGATCGGATTCAAGCTGAGTCTGCTGCGGGCCAGCTACGAGCGCATGTGCGACAGCAAGGCCATTGGGCTTAGCGATGCCTTCGAGGCATTTTGCGTCGAGCAGGATGCATGGCTCGATGATTATGCCCTGTTCGTAGCCCTAAAGGATGCCCACGACGGAGCGAGTTGGAACACCTGGGCACCAGAACTACGCTCACGCAAGGCCACCGCGCTGCGCAAGGCCCGCAAGGATCTGGCCACGCAGATCCAGGTGCAGAAGTATCTCCAGTTCCTCTTCTTCAGCCAGTGGGTGCCGCTGAAGGCATACGCCAACGAGCGCGACATCCGTATCATCGGTGATGCGCCGATTTTTGTGGCCTACGATAGCGCCGATGTCTGGGCCAATCCCAAGCTCTTCTCTTTGGATGATGAAGGACTCCCCACGGCGGTTGCTGGCGTGCCACCGGACTACTTTAGCGCCACTGGCCAACTCTGGGGAAACCCGCTTTACCGCTGGGATCGTATGGCCAAAGATGGCTACGCCTGGTGGATTGCTCGCCTGCGCCAGACCTTCTCAATTGTTGATATTCTGCGCCTGGATCATTTCCGGGGATTCGAGGCGTATTGGGAGGTACCCGCAGCCGAGAAGACAGCGATTAACGGCACCTGGGTCAAAGGTCCGGGCGCGGCACTCTTCGCCCGTCTCCGCGAAGCGCTCGGTGATCTGCCGATCATCGCCGAGGATCTCGGAGTGATCACCCCCGAGGTGAATGCTCTGCGCGAGAAGTTCGGCTTCCCCGGCATGAAGGTACTCCAGTTTGCCTTTGGCGACGACTCCACGAACCCGTACCTGCCCCACAACTACGAGCCGAACTGCGTGGTTTACTCGGGTACCCACGATAACAACACCAGCATCGGCTGGTTTCAAGACATCAGTGAGCAGGAGCGCGAGGCCGCCCGGCTCTACCTTGGTCGCGACGGATCCGACATTGCCTGGGATCTCATTCGTCTGGCCCTCATGTCGGTCGCCAACATTTCGGTGGTGCCGCTCCAGGATATTCTGCGCCTGGATCACCACGCACGCATGAACATGCCTGGTCGCCCCGACGGCAACTGGAACTGGCGCTTCCGCAGCGAGGATCTGAACGACGGACTGGCGTTTGGTATACGCCTGCTCACGGCGGCGTATGGCCGCGTCGAAACGCGGCATGCTGTGACGGAGTCCGTAACCCAGAGCTAAGGCAGATTTCAGATTTTAGATTTTAGATTGCAGATGTGCCGCAACAGGACGAGGTGCGTGTACCCAAACTATCAAGCGGGTGCAAAACATGAGTCATCCCGAATCTCATCCGCGTTCTAGGACTGATGGCGAGTCGTCGCGTCAGAGGTGAGCGAGGGCAGACCGGAGCCGATAGAGCGGCGCTGCAACCCTGCGGTGCCGCTTTCCGATAAGGAGCTAACCCATGTCCGTCGTCGCAAGGACACAACTGACCAAGCTGAACACGCGTCAGATCGTCATCGCGGGAGTCCTCGGTGCCATCTCCATTGTGCTTTCCGTCACCCGGCTTGGCTACCTTCCGGTCCCAAACCTGAGCGGGGATGCGACCATCTTGCACGTCCCGGTCATCATCGGTGCCGTCCTCGAAGGTCCGGTGGTTGGCTCGCTCGTCGGCCTGATCTTTGGCATTTTTAGCCTGATCCAGGGCGGCCCCCTATTCGCCAACCCGCTCATCTCGGTTGTGCCGCGCATCCTGATCGGAATCACATCCTGGCTGGCCTACCGCAGTCTACAGAAGGTGAATGTGGACGTCGCAGCAGCGGTCGCGGGCATCGTCGGCACGCTGACGAACACGATCCTGGTGGTCGGTGGCCTTGTCAGCTTCGGGCTGATCCCCGCTGCGGTCGTGGTGACGATCCTCCCGCAAGCGGGTGTCGAGCTTGTGCTGGCCGCGATCTTGACTCCGCTGGTGGTACGTGGTGTTCACCTGGTACGCTCTGGCCGCACCACCGCCACCGAGCGCACGCCGCGTGACACATCTTCGTTCTAGCATCACTGATGTGCTGAGGCACTGAGGCACTTCAATACATGCGGCCCGGCTGTCTGATCAGCCGGGCCGCTCCACGGGTGAGCTATGCTTGAGGCGCGTGCACTCTCGTTCACATACAACGCTGGACAACCCGACGCCATTACGGCGTTGGATTGCGTTAGCCTACAGATCGCGCCGGGCGAATTGGTGGCGATTATTGGCCATAACGGTAGCGGCAAGAGTACCCTCGCCAAGTTGCTCTGTGCGGTGTTCGACCCCACCGCCGGCCAACTCAGCGTTGATGGGCTGGCCTATCAGCCCGACACGGTGTGGGAGGTGCGCCGGCGGGTTGGCATGGTGTTCCAGCGCCCCGATGACCAGATCGTCGCCAATACCGTCATTGATGATGTGGCGTTTGGGCCGGAGAACCTGGGCCTGCCACGAACCGACATTGAGCGGCGTGTCGCCGATGCCCTGGATCTCCTGGGCCTCACGGCCCTGGGGCAGACTCCGGTCAGCGAGCTGTCGGCGGGCGAGAAGCAGCGGCTGGCGATTGCGGGTGTCCTGGCGATGCAGCCGGCCTACTTGATCCTCGATGAGCCAACCACGATGCTTGCGCCGCGCCGCGCCCGCCAGTTGATTGAACTGCTGCACGACCTACGCACGCGGCTGGGTACCGCGATTGTGCATATTACCCACT
>CAIXLU010000405.1 GCA_903920315.1 uncultured Oscillochloris sp. | reverse complement strand
CGTCATGATCCGTCATTAGATCCACCACCCCCTACCCCCGCCACGCCTTCGGCGGGTGGTGGTGGTGGGGAAGAAATCTACCACCCGGAGACCACCGCACTCCTCGCGGCAGCCGGAGCCAAACGACCCGACGCGATCCGCCGCGCCAGCCGCCTGCACCCTGACCGAGTCCGCCAGATATTGGCCGACGACCGCGAGGCAGGCCGACGAGTGGGCAGCAGCCTCCAGCGCTGCATTGCCGAAGCCGATAGCCCCGACATTGCGGCCCTGATTGCCGCCGGTGCCGCACCCGCCGCCCCCGACCCGCCCCCGTCTGACGCGGCCATTTGGAACTTGCCACCCAGCGAACGAACCTCGTGGCTGGCCCGCTTCCGTCGCGCCGAGACGGCCTCCGACAAGCGCGAGGTACTGGTTCGCCTCCAGCGCGAGTACCCGCACGAAAGCGCCCCATGAACGCCCCCTGTGTGCCCTACGACCTCGCCGCCGAGCGCGGCGTGCTCGGCTCTATCCTGCTCGACCGCGAGGCGATCATTGCCGTCTCGCCCTGGTTGAAGTCCGAACACTTCTACCTCGAAAAGCACGCCCAGATCTACACGGCGATGCTGGCCTGCTACCGCCGCCGCGAGCCGCCCGATCTGCTCACCGTCTCCAGCGAACTCCGCCGTCAGGAGCAGCTTGAGCTCATCGGTGGCACGAGCTTCCTGGGCGAGCTGGTCGGCGAGATCCCCACGGCCCTGCACGTCGAATATTACGGGCGCACCGTCGAACGCTGTGCCACCGGACGCGCCCTGATTGAGATTGGCGGCAAAATCTCCGCCTTGGGCTACGACGACTCCACGCCGGTCGAGGATCGCATTGATGCCGCCGGGAAGTTGCTGTTTGACCTGAGCGCCGGTCGGCAATCCGGGCAAGACTTCGTCACCCTGGCCACGGTGGCCAGCGAATACCTGGAAAGCGTGAGCCGTGCCGAGGAGCAGGACGGCGGGCTGCTGGGCCTGACAACGACCTACCCCGACATTGACCAGATCACCCAGGGAATGAAACCCGGCGAGCTGGTGGTGCTGGCCGCGAGGCCGGGAGTGGGCAAAACCGCCTTGGCGCTCTCGATGGCCTACGGGCTGAGCAAACAAGGCCGAGGCGTCGGCATCTTCTCGATGGAAATGGATCGGGAACTGCTGCTCCAGCGGCTGGTTGCGTTGGAACTGGGCATCGAAACCACGCAGATCCCCAAGCTCCTGCGGCGCGGCGACGAGCGGGTGATGGACGCCCTTGCCCGTCTGAGCGACCTGCCCATTTACGTGGACCACACCCCGGCCCTGAACATCCTGGCCATCCGCGACCGAGCGAGGAGGCTGGCCAGCACCACGCCCATTGACCTGTGGATTGTGGACTACCTCCAGCTCGCGCAGAGTATGAGCGAGCGCGACGACGAGGTGCGGCGCATCACCCTGATCAGCCAGGGTCTCACCAGCCTCGCCCGCGAGTTCCGCACGCCGGTGCTTGCCCTGTCCCAGCTTTCCCGTGCGGTGGAAGGCCGCAACAGCAAGGTGCCGCAACTGAGCGACCTACGTGGATCGGGCAGCATCGAGCAAGACGCCTCCCAGGTCTGGTTCATCTACCGCGAAGAGCTGTACGACCCGGAAACGACGAAGAAGGGGATGGCGGAAATCCACATCTCCAAGCACCGCAACGGCGAAACCGGCGTGGCCCAGCTGCGCTTTATGCGCAGCACCACCCGCTTCCACAGCATCGAGCGCTACCGCTCCCCGGAGGGCTACTAAAAATGACCATGCTTGACCCGTTCGACTTCGGCCCGCCGCCCGACGAGCGACCCACCGCGCCACCCCCGGCCCTGGTGGATGCGGCCCTGGCCCGCCTGCACGCACAGGCCACCGTGAAGCGCCTGCTTGACCTGAGCCGGACTCCCGCCTCGATGCCGAGCGCCTATCTGGCGACCATCGGCACCTGGCACTGG
>CAIXLU010000404.1 GCA_903920315.1 uncultured Oscillochloris sp. | reverse complement strand
GTCGGGTCTTCAGCCTGTCGGCGGGTGATACCATCGTAGCTATCCAGATGGGTGTGGATGCTGCCGTTGAGCTGGCCGTGGCGGGGTTGAGTGTTCTTGTACAGCATGACCGTACTCCTTCTGGATGTGATGATGGATGTCAGTATGTCGGGTGACGGAGTGTATCGTGATAGTGGGATGGTGTGCTTCGTTGTGTTGTCTGGATTGATGTTTCGTGTCCTCAGTATAGCCACCGAGACCAAGACTGTCTCTCCGGAGAGAAGACGAGAATTGTGTACGGGAACACGACGGGCAGACTACGGGGGACTACGGGGGACTACGGGGGACTACGGGCACACGACGGGGCGGGCGCGATTCGCGACGACCGCATGCGTCACGTTGTAAAGAAACGTACCTATGTTCGATATGGCCCGTTTGTCGCGAATCCTTACCCTACCCCACGTACTTCTGCCGATGTGAGAGCGAGGCGCGTGTCTCTGCCCCACGGTGTTCAGAAAAACGACCGTTTAGCGTACACCTACCGCTCTTGGGTTCTACGGGCTATTTCTATAGTGCTTGCACGTACAATCAGGTATACTGCCTGTCACCCAATCCTCCCTAACGTAGAACGCCGTGGATGCGGTTCCGCATCCAGCCGGATCAGATCACCGACCCGCATATGCGGGAGGTTACCGCTACCCCTTCATCAGGGTACGAGAGAAAGGACACACATATGCACGCCAGTACCACTAACCGGCTACGTGCGCTCAGTGTTGTCTTTATATTTTTGCTCGGCAGCACGCTTATCCCGGCCCCGCCCGCGATCTTGGCTGCACAGCCCGCACAGCAGGGGACGTCTGCCGACACATTGGTCGGTAGCGGTGTTACGAGCTACACCGTCGCCGCGCCGAAGGTGTTCTGGTACACCTCACACCTCTCCTGTCCACCTGCGCTACGCGAACCGGCAGTGCAAGGCTCAGGCTATAACGAGATCATAAGCCGAGTTGCCGTTCAGGGCAGCGCCACCCGCCAGATCTACAATGTTGACACCGGGTGCAGCATCTACGCGGTTGGCTCGAATATCGTCGCCGACAGCAACTACCTGTACTGGACGAACACGAGTGGCCTCGTCCGGCTCTCCGTCAACGCCAACCCTGGCGATTTGCCGCAGGTGTTGAGCGCGGCTGCGGCAAACAGCGGCGAGCTGGCAATTGATAGCGATACGATCTATGCGATCCAGGTTGCCGGTTCGAGCCCGAACTATACCTCGACGATTCGTAGCATCAAGACCGCCGATGGCACGACCGCTACGCTGACGACGCGCACGACATACGCGAGTGGCATCCAGGTCAGCCATTCGTTCTTCATTGTGGGCGGCGCCCGCGACTACGTCTACTGGAGTGAGAGCGGCACGCTGGAGCGCTACAACCTGAATACCAGTGCGCTCGATTCGATTGCGTCCACTGTCACCACCTTCAACGCTGAGGGCGGGCGCACCTTCTGCTTCCAGTTGATCTGCGGCAACTCGGATCTGGTCTACTTCAGCACGGGCAACCACGTCTTCTACTACAGCAACAGTGATGGAGTCACCACACCGATCTATACCAGTCCCAACACCTCGGTGCGCAGTATCACCACGGACGCCACTCACCTGTTTATGATCGAGGAGTATTTCATTCCTTGTGCGAACCAGCCATGCTTTGGCGGCACGTATACCGACTCTGTCACCCGGCGCGGGCGCGGGGCCAGCGGCACCACCGATACTCTCTACACGGGTGTGACCTCCAATTTTATTGGGCCGTCAGGACACCTGACCAACGCGAACGGCTATCTGCTCTGGCAAGATAGCGACAGTATCCTACGCCTGCCGGTCAATGCCGCCGCGCTGCCGCAGACAAACATGCGGGTCACGGGCCTGGAGATCACGCAGGGCATTCAGAAGCCCGACAACTCGGTGATCCTGATCGCGGGTCGGCGCACCTTCGTGCGGGTGTTTGTCAAATCTGATGGCGCCGCCGTCGCGGGGGTGTCGGCGGTACTCCAGAAACTTGATTCTGCGAATCAGGTGCGGGACTCGCTGCTGCCAATTAATAGTGTTGGCACGAGCATTACGGTGGGTGCAGCGCCGCAGCGGGCCAACCTCAACGACAGCTTCCTCTTTGAGTTGCCCTGGAGCTGGATCAGCTCGGGCCTGCGGCTGCAGGCGGTACTCAACCCCTACCACGCTCCGCCGCAGGCAAGCTACGCCAATAATACCTTGACCGCTGGGCCGTTCAGCTTCAACCCTTCGCCCGCGCTCAAGGTGCAGTTTATCGCCTGGCAGTACGACTTCAATAACACGGTCTACTCATCGCGCTTTGTCAAGGACATTATCCAGACCTACTCGTGGATCCTGCGAACCTACCCGCTGGCGAGCAAGCTGGTCTTTGACAATAGTTCTACGCCAGGATTCCACCCGAACCTCTGGGTTAACTGGGATAGCACGCTGGGCGCAAAGGTGAACCAGACCGACCCCTCGTGTCAGGATCTGCTGGTGAAGAACGGGAACGGCACGGTGAAGAGCGATAACCGCAACCTCTGCGCCAGCCGCTACACTGATATTCAGATGGACGCGATGCGTACGGACAATGGTATTTCGACAAGCCGCTTCTTCTACGGATTTATCTCCGACGGGCTGAAGTTCCCACGCGGCCAGGCGTGCTGCGCGCCTGCCGTCTCGTCGGGGCCGTCTGGGTCGGGCACCTGGGGCTGGGACACCGACAGTTCGTATGCGGACTGGTATGCCGGTCACGAGATCGGGCACACCCTTGGGCGCGGCCACCCGGCGGCGGGTGGGTACATCAGCGATGCGAACCCCGGCTGCGGACATAGCCGCGACGACCCCAACTATCCCTACAGCGGGGCCGACATTGGGGCGACCGACGCCAGCGAAGGTTTTGATCCTGGCGATCCAAGCCTCGGCATCCCGGCGGCAATCTACCCCGGCACGCAGTGGCACGATGTGATGAGCTACTGCAACAACCAGTGGATCAGCGATTACACCTACAAGGGCATGTATGACTACATGATCGCCCACCCCTCGCTAAATGCGGTTGAGCCGACGACCGCCCTCCGGGTTAGCGGCGATTTCCTGAGCGTGGCCGGGACGATCATCACCAGCACGAACAGCGCCAGCATTGTGCGCCTGCGCCACGCCCTCAGTGTCGCCAGCGTACCGGCGCGCACCCCCGGCGCGTACACGATCCGTCTGTTCAACGCTGCCAACTCCCAACTCGCCGATTATCCCTTCACACCCGCCGATGATGGCGGCGAAAACCAGATCGGTGCCCTCGGCTTCAGTCAAGTGGTGGACTTCGTTGCGGGAACCCGCCAAGTCACAATCGTGCGCCTGAGCGACGGCGCGGTGCTGACGAGTATGAACATCAGCTCCAACCCGCCGGTGGTGAGCCAGGTGGCTCTGCAAAACCCACCCAACCCGGTGACGGGAACGGTGACGCTGGGCTGGAGCGCCAGCGACCCTGACGGCGACCAACTGACGTTCGATGTCTTCTATAGCCGTGACGCGGGCGTGACCTGGCAGCCGGTACGCTCGGGCGTGACGGCCACCAGCGTTACGATTGACACGGCGCAGCTAGGCGGCAGCGGCAGCGCTATCTTGCGCGTGGTCGCCAGCGATGGAGCCAACACCGGCCAGGCCGATAGCGCACCGTTCACGGTGGCCGCCAAGCCGCCCACACCGCTGATCCTGATGCCTGGCAACGGGACGCATATCCACTTCGGGCAACTCGTCAACTTTAATGGCACCGCCATTGACTTCCAGGATGGCGGCGTGACCGGCGCGGGTCTCGTCTGGTCAAGCGCAACCGGCAGCCTAGGCACGGGCGAGCAGATCTCGTCTACCAGCCTACCGGTTGGTACAAACGTGATCACGCTCACGGCGACGAATAGCGCAAGCCTCTCAGCCCGTGCCACCGTCACCATCACGGTGGACGATGACCTCGGTCTGCTGGGGCCAACCCTGAGCGTCGGCCCAACCCGGTTTGATTGGCAATTCGCCGCTGGCGCGACCACAGTCCAGACCCAGACGCTACACGTGAGCAATGTGGGCGCGGACACTGTCGTCAACTGGACGGCCAGCTCGGATGCGACATGGCTGAATATCGCACCAACCTCGGGCACGGCACCGGGCGACATCACGCTCACGGTCGATCCCACAGCGATCACCGACGGCAGCTATCTTAGCACCACCCTGACCCTGACTATGCCGGCCACCGCGAGCGTTCCCACCCAAACACTGCACATCCCACTGAGCGCCTCGAAGGGCTTCTCGTTCATCAACCCTCGGCCAGCAACCACCAGCACCTTCACGACCTATCTACCGCTGGTTCAGCGCTAACCCCAAGCCTCTTAGAGGTTCCGATTTCGTGCATAGTACCCCGTCCGAGCTATTCTGAGGAGTTAAAAAAGAGTTCTTGCGGAGAGGGACAAGCCCTCTCCGCTTCATAAACCTAGTGTAGGGAACTCTGGCCGCCTGAATGTCTAGATTCTAGCTCTGGCGCAGCGCATGGCATCATCAATAATGTTACCCGTGTGTACAATATTTCTCAGTACAATAGCTCATATAGGCTGTTATTCATAAGAATCTCAACGGAGAGTCGCGACCATCATTATGTTAATCTGAATGCTATGTGTCACATAGCAGCTGCTATGTGACACATAGCCAGGAATGTGACATAAAGCAGGAGAGTCCCCACCACCATATTCTAGCCTGGACTACGCCCGAATGACCGTGATGATCCGCCCGCTCGCCGTGACTGTTACCTCTGTCCGGGTGCGCTCCGCGATGGGCGGCTGACCACGGCGCTGGTCGAAGATGATCAGCCAGCCGGTGGTCAGATCGAGCCGAGCGAGGTAGCCCTCTAGCTGCGGCAGTCCATCCGTGATGGGGTCTGGCCGACGGTCACGCCAGACTTTCACCTCCATCCCAAAAACATCCGCGCCGTGGCGTAAGCACAGATCCATCCGGTCGCGGCCAATGGCGTACTCTCGGTCAATCGTTCCCCCACCGTTTGCGACTCGGTGCAGGAAGGCCATCAGCACCAGATGCGGCGCGATCTCTGCGTAGGGCGACGTACCCAGCAGTGGCTCGCCATGCTGCCGCCAAAAGGCCAGGAACGCATCAAGGAGCAGCGGTGCTGCAATCCGCCCTTCGGGTGTCAGCCAACAGGGACTGATCGTGGGCAACGATGCGATGGCGGTACGTGCCAAAACGCGTGGCAGGACCTCGTGGTAGATGGGATTGGCGACGACGAGGCCACCGGCTGGATCGAGGCGCACGAGCCCGAGATCTTGGACAAAACGCAGATCATCGGGCGGAATATCCCCCAGGGACTGCCCCGATAGCATGGGTTCGATGATCGCACGCACGCGGGGTTCACGCAGCCGCTCGGCGAGACTATCCAGGTGGGTGTCCTGTCGCACGATCAGCACCTCTTTAGCCTGATCAATCAGCGCCGGGGTGATAACCTGGGTGCGGTCAGGGGCAAGTTTTTCAACCGTGACTTTGGCGAGGGCATTAACGAGCCAGGGCTGGCCCTGGGTCAGTGCAAAGGCATGGGCGATGGTTTCAGGAGTGAATATCTGGCCGGTGTTAGCAGTATGTTGGCCGTAGAGCGCGGCAACGTTAGCCTGATCAAACGTGTCGAGTGTGAGCGAGCGGGTCTTAATATTGAAGGGACTCGCGGTGTTGAGACGGTCGCTGCCGCCTGCGGCGACCTTGTAGTCGCGGACATCGCGGAGGCCAATCAGCGCCAATGACCAGGGGAAGGCGGTTGGGCGGCGGCTATGGCCGGAGCGGATTTGTCGGAGTACCGAGACGAGTACGTCATTGCGTAGGGCGTCAATTTCATCAAGGAAAACGACGAGGGGACGCGGGCAGGTCTTTGCCCAGGCCCGCAGCGCGGCACCGATGCGGCGACCGGGAGTAGATCGTGGCCATCGGGGTGGGCACAGTGAGGCGGGGAGTTGGTACTCGCTAGCGTCGCGCCAGTCATCGAGGATGGCACGCTCCGCTGCTCCTGGATCATCCGAGAAGGCGGCACCGACCTCCATAGAGAGTACGGCGACCGCGTAGGTTCCTGATGCCGTGAACTCGCGGGCAAGGTCGAGCATCGCCGTCGTCTTGCCGGTCTGCCGTGGAGCGTGGAGGACAAAATAACTGCGCTCTGCGACGAGCGCGGCAACCTCTGGCAGTCGTGCGGCGGCGGGCAGCATGTAGTGAATATCGGGCTGGCATGGCCCAGCGACGTTGAACCAGCGTGTCATTGCATCCATCTCCTGACCCTCGGATAGGCGGCTCAGTATAGCACGTGTATCTCGTCAGAAAGGGGGAAAACTTCTTTGATGCACGAAGGGATGCCACGGGCGGCGGCCCCATACGACTCACCGCCCGTCATTACCTAATGCTGCGTTAGCGCTGGATGAGCGGTAGGTATACATCAAATCTGTTGCTGAGTACCATCGGCACAGTCAATGGGTCGCTACGGGTGTTCTCGTTGCCACTGCGGTCATAGGCGCTCAGCGTCACCTCCCAGTTACCGGGCAGGAACACACCCCGCTGGAGGTAGCTGCGCTGCGTGCTATCCACAATGTTGCTGATGTACTCTGCGCCACCCCCTGGCTCGCGGTAGTAAAGCCGATAGCCTGCCACGTCCGCCGATGTCGATCCCGCCCATCGCACGTCAAGCGTCCCGTCGTGAGCGACCGTCACCACCTGGGAGGGAGGCGCGGGCGCGGTCGTGTCGCTAATCGTCACCGTCTGGATCGCATCAGCGCTGAGCGGCAGTCCCAGCGGGTCGTCCAGCACCGCGTAGAGATGATACGTGCCGCTGGGCACGCCCACGGCTCGCCACAGGTAACTGGTGGTCGTCACCGGCAGCCCGGCCACAATCTGCGCCCCTATCCGCGTCCCGGCGCTCGTATCGGCAAAGAGGCTCAGGGTGGCGGTGGGAGTTGCGGTGCTGGCGACCAGGCCGATGTTGAATGCGCCGTCACCAGTCGAGGTCACGGTCGGCGTGGCCAGGGTGGCAAGCGGCGTGGTTCCACGGGCGACCAGGACGTGCCCGCCGCTCCCTTCCACTTCGACCGTCCAGCTTCCCGCCGCCGGGCTGGGAACCACCATCGTCACCTGGGTTGCGGTCGTCTCCGTCACCACGCCGGAACTAGATGGGGTCAGGACGGTGCCATCCGGCATGCGCAGGCGCAGCAGCGGGGCCGTCTCGGTGAAGCCCAGACCCACCAGCAGGATCGGCGTACCAGCGGGAACCGTGAGTTGCGATCTCGCGATGGCCTGGAGCGACGATGACTGCTGTGCGGCCAGCCCGACCAGTTGGAGGTCGCGCAGGTTGTCACCGAACTGGAGATTTCCTTGAGCATCGATCAGGAACGTGGTGTTCATTCCCAGAAGATCCAGCGCGCCGCGCAGGCCGTAGATTATCTCCGTGCCGCGTCGGAAGGTGCCGAAGTCGGCAGACTGCTGCGGGAGGACGGTGCGATCCGCAGGGAAGTTAAAGCAGCCGTCGAACGCGCAGGTGTGGATGATCTTTCCCTTGTCAATTATCACCTGCACCTGAGCTTTCCCGGCGATACTGAAGTTGCTGACATCCTTCCAGATGCGTAGGCTGCTCTGGCCATCAACGATTCCGGCCAGCGAGATGCTGATTGTCCCCTCCAGCCCACGAGCCGCGCTCAGGGCGAGGACGGACTGGGCCACATCAAATGTGAAGATCCGCAACTTGCCGCTGAGCGCCGCCTTCCAGCTCGTGTCCCAGGTGGCGCTCGGCTCGCCGCTGAGCGTTGGCCCCAGGCCGGGGATGTCTGAACCACCCTCGATGCCGAGGGCGAGGGTCACGCTGGTGTTTTTCTCATCGAGCGTGACCATGCCGTTAACCTTGGTGATAAAGAAGCCGGTCTGGGCGATTGGAATTTGGATGCAGCCGTCAAGGGAAAGGGTTGCCTCGCGCACGGGAGGCGGTGCGCTGACGAAAGTGAACCCCGTGCCGATCTGGCAGCCACCGTCGCCCGACCCCACCCCTGGCAGTACAAAGGTACCTCGGCCCTGGAAGAAGTAGGTCTCACCCTCGACGCGCAGGCCGACGGCGGCACCCTCGATCTTAAATCCCTCCTTCCCGCCAACGCTGATGTTCGGGAAGCGGATCGTTCCGCCGCGCAGTTCGATCTTCTCGTTGCTATGCACGGCGATTCGGTCAATCTCCAGTGCCGCCTGGTTTCCGCCCAGTCCCTCGGGTAGGCGGTAGGTCGCCTCGTTCACCGTGAGTGTGCCGTCGCCGGTTAGCGTTGCCGAATTAATGCTGAGCGTCACTGCGCCAAGCTGTAATTCGATAGAGTGGAGGGTGCCGCTGATTATACCGGTGTGATCGAGACGAGCATCCACGGCTCCCCATTGCGCGCTGCCGGGGATGACCACATTCATCTGAACGCTGGTCAGAAGTACGCCAGTCGCGCTATTGACAGAAATATTAGTGGGTGTGTCGATCTGGAAGCCAGCCAGTTGATTCAGACGCCAATCGGAGTTGAGCAGTCGCGAGGGGGTGAGGATGCCGCTGATGGTGTCAATATCGAAGCTGGCGCGGAAGATCGGGGTGATGGCCGAGCCATCGGCGGCGGTGATCAGCGAGACGAGGCCGCTGCCGCTGCCGCTGATCATACCGACGTTGAAATTTAGCGTGGCGTCGGTGAGAATCACATAGTCGCCCAGCCAGATCGTGCCGCTGGCCGTTGAGTTGCCCATGCTGCCGCTGAAGCTCTCGGCGTAGACCGTGACCCCGCCGACGGTGAGGCTCTGGCTCGGCTTCGTGGGCGGCGGCGACGGAGGGGTCGCAACCGGTATGCCGACAAAGTCCTTCCCGCTCAGATTCGCGCTCGTGACCACCACGTTGAGTCGGCCAGAGAAAGTGTAGCCGCTCTTGCTCGCAGTAAGCGTATACGTCCCCGACGCGACATCGGCGAAAGTAAATGCGCCATCAGCGGCGGTCGTCGTGTTGAGGCCGGTGTTGGTTGCCACCGTGACTCTGGCAATCCCTGCACCGGCGCTTGTGGTTACTCTGCCGGAGATGGCGTATGTCGCTGATGGCCCAAGCGGGTCACTCGGCACCGTCGCCTGACCATAATCGTTTAGCCCCCAGCAGCGGAGGGCATTAGTGTCCGTGATTGCGCAGGTGTGCGAATCTCCGGCGCTGACTTGGCTGACCAGTGGCATGTACCTACCTGACGTCAGGAATCTCGGAAAAACCGCGTCAGAATAGGGTTGTTTTGGATTTTCCTGACACGCTCGGCAGCGGGTGTCAGACTCTCCCTGATATTCGGATTACGACAGGCTCATGGCTTCGTGCGCTGCTCACGGGGCGTTGCCGCATCGAGCAGCGCATCAATCCCACGCACCTGATCGAGCGAGGATCGCACCACTCCTATGGATCCACTATCGTCGTACCGACGCCTGATTTCTACCCGATATCGTATGCTGTGATGGCCCTGACTCAGAACCGTGGAGGGGCCACGATCTCTTGCTCAAGGCCGGCATTATGCTGTTCAATCAGGGCGATCACCCGCTGTACCTCGTCGGGGTCATCTGGCCGTGGCACGAGGGGTATTTGTCCTTCCAGCAACCCATAGCCGGCAAAGTTACGAAAGAGATCGGCGACATCGTCAGGGACGTAGAATGAGAGTATGGGAAGCATTGTTCGGATGCGCCGGAAGATCGCCAGACCGGACCAATCATAGTCGCCGAAGTGGATGGCCCGCACGGGCGGCGGCTGAAGTGCGGCCAACACCCGTAGGGTAGAGTCGGCAATGTTGCCGCCCGTGAAAACGGCGAGGATCGTATTCGTCTGCGGTTGATAGTCCAGCGAGACAAAGGACTCCCAATTTTCGACGGTCAGGAGCGTCCAGTACTCAGGCAGATCTAGCTCGCTGATGTGGTTCGTCATTATGCCAACGATACCGCACCGATGGGTGAGATCGGCCCAGGGTACGGTTGGATCGGGGCTAAACCAGCGCAGGATGAGCGGCTGTGCATCGTGGGTGGACACACCCGCCTTGCTCTGGCGGGCGCGGGCAATATTTGCGGCGCGGCGACCGGTCACCGGCGCAGCGACCTCATCAGGGTAGGCTCCGGCCACCCAGCGCGTGAACGCAATCCGGTCACGGACGATCACACGGCGTCGGTTGCCCTGCACCTCAACGGCGATGAGCTGCAGGGCACACAGTTGGTCGAGGGTTTCCGTACCCGCACGATCCACGCGGCTGAAGGCGACTAACCCTTCACGGGCGAGCTGTGCTATCCATGCGGGCGGCTTCATCAGGAACCTCTCGCTCGGTCAAAATGACCTCATTGATCAGCCGACTGCGCTCACCGTTGCGCTGGAGGATGTAGGAGTGCGGGATGTCACTGCGGATCGTCGGGCTGGCAAAGATCGGCAGGAAGTTGTGATCCTCGCAGTAGGCGATAATCTGGCGCACGTTATTGCTAGAGAGACTGCCGACCTCGTCAAGAAAGAAGGGGATGCGGGTGACGGCTCCGCGTCGTGTCCCTCCTTGGAGTAGACGGATGAGCCCGAGGTAGATGACGATCTTGACGCCGATCGCCGTCCCGTTCGACTCGAAACTGTGGATCTCAGTCACCGTGCGCTGCTCTCCGGTCTGAGCATAGGTCACGCGGAACTCCAGATCGAACAGGTCGTCCAGGTTCAGCTCTTTCCCGTGGGCGCGTAACGTGCCGACGAGGTAATTCTCAATCTGCTTCTCGGCATCTTCGAGCGAAAGGCTGCCCGTGAGTGGCGAGAACATGTCGGTCTGGAGTCGGCTTGTCTGCCGAATGGCCTCGACGATCTGGCCCTCCTGAACGTGAAGTTCAATTCGCTCAATGTTGGAGATGCTCACCTGTCGGATGCTGTTATTCAGCTCAGCTACCCGACTGCGGACGGATTCAAACGCTTGGGTGAGCTTGTCGAGTTCACCTTTCATCAGCGTCACCAGATTGGTGTAGCTCTCGCGCAATTGGTCTTCGAGTCGTGTGACCTCGTTGGTGAGCATCCGCTTCTCATCAACCCATGCCTCGAAGGGCGTGTCTGGTGCCTCACGCTCGTAGAGGTCGTCCAGGGGAATGCGCTGCACCGTGAGTGCCTCCTTCGCTCCCCACAGACCGGATCGCTGGTCGCGATGGTGTTTATGGCTCTGTTGAAAGAACTCAGGCAGATCCGAGTCAGACAGTATGGCAATATCCTCGGGGCATGCCGCATAAACATCACCAATATCCGCACGCACCTGACGGACTTCCGCCTGCTGCTGCTGAAGCTTGCCTAGGGCCGTCTGGATGTCCACCTGATCGCGCAGATTCGCGTGGACGCGCTCTGCGAGCGGCTGCTGCTGTGCCTTCAGTTCCTGCTGTTGTTGTCGGCACAGTGCCAACTCACGGGTGATGGCGTCCGCTCCGCCACTGCGCGCCTCCAGTTCCTCCAGGCGTTGGAATGCGGTGAGGAGTCGGTCAAGCTCGTCGCCCTGGCGGCGCAATCCGCGAATCTGCTGCTGCACCTGCTCGCGGTCGCGGGCGATTGTCAGATCACGCTCGTGATCGGCAATACGATGCTCGCATTCGGTGAGCCGGTCGGCAAGAGGCTCTTCATCGGCGCTGGCGCGATACCAGACAGTGCGTGCGATGGCGAGGCCAAAGCCGTGGAAGACCCCGTCAGCACCGATGTTCTCGCCCGCAGCACGGGCTGCGGCCAGGAGAGCGACGGTGTCAGGAACTGCCTCGGCGAGAGGCAGACTTAGTAGGCGCTCGGAGATCAGGAATCGCACCAGCGCTCGCTGCTCGTCGCTCAGGTGGGCCTCGGCGAGCAGGTGACTCATCGCACGGCTCTCCATCTGGCGACGAATGCGCTCGCATTCCTCCTTGGCGGCACGCAGGCGTCGCTCGATCTGCTCCACGCTCACGGTACCCGCGTGATTGACGTAGGTCTGGAGTTCCTGAGCCTGATAAATGAGCCGATCACGCTCGGCGCGAACTACATCCTGTTGGTGGCCTGCACAGCGCTGGGTCAGATTCTGGAGTTCCTCCTGCATGCGACTCATCTCGCGGTCATAACCTGCCGCTGTCGCAATCATATGTGCCAATTGCTGGCGCTGCGCTTCCAACTCGGCTAACATCGCGCCGATGGAGGCGGCATCTTCGCCCCGATCCCGACGCTGCTCCTCAATCAGGTCCACAAAGCGACTGGCAGCGTGGCCAAGCCGCAGTCGTGCCGTCTGCTCATGCGCGACCGCCTGCTCGTACCGTGTGGCAGCCACAGTCCACTGGTCAATCAGCGGCTTAAGGCGCTGGAGATTATTGATGCGATCACGAATGGTGCGGGTTTCGGCATACTTACGGTCAAAGTCGTGCGCGACATCAATGCGGGTTTTGGCACCAGTACTCTCCACGAGGGCTTTGAAGAACTGGCGGATACCATGGACGGTGAGCCTATCAAGGCGGAGCAGGTTCTGGAGCAGATGTTGGAGCAAATGAAAGTTGCCGCGCGTCAGGTCAAACAACTGCACATTTGCGTGATCCTCGCTTTTCTCTCCAATGAGTCCCTTCTCGTGATCCTCGACGCGCATAAACAGGTGGAAGCGCCGCTCTGCCAGACGTACCCCAAGGCGCTGCGGCGGCAGAACGTGCTGCTGATCGTCGAGAAAATCCGCGAGGTTGAAGGGGCCATCAAAGGCGAAGACCTGGCGTGAGTCGGCGGTGCCGGTTCCGTAGATTCCCAGGGTACGCTGTGTCCCATGCACTGTCCGCACCGTAAAGAGGATATAGGAACCTTCGGGACGGAAGTAGAAGGCCAACGACTCCGGCGTACTCTTCGAGAAGCGCATCTCGCGCAGATGGGGGAAGTACAGAAATTGGATCAGATCGATCAGGCTGGTCTTGCCGACGTTATTGTCGCCCACAAGGTGAATCGCACGCACATCGGTATTCAGTTCGAGCGAGTCGAACATACCGCTGTTGACCAGCCCGATCTTCAAAATGCTGCTGACCATCTCACGCATTGGGAGCCTCCTCGGCAGCGCGCAGGCGCTGATGGAGCTGCCGGGCCATGGTGAGGATGCGTGCGGCGGGGTCGCGCAGGGTTAGCATGCGTGTCTCGGAATTGTAGGTCACCAGACCTTTGCGGACGCTGCGCCGCCAGAGATCTTCAAGCGGATCTAGCTCTTTGATGCCGACCTGAGCGAGATATTCACGACCATAGCCGTCGCGTAGCCAGTCGAGGTTCGCCCAGGGAATCGGCATGCGAAAGAGATCCTGGTAGCTCCCACCCCGCTCAAGCCAGAGATCGCCGAGCAAGAAGAGTGCGACGACTACCTGCCGCTCTTCCCCCGTGAGTTCTTTCTGCTCCTTCTGCTCCTTCTCAAGCAACACAACCTCACCGTCGCGCACCAACAGAAAGCCCACGGCCGTGAGGTGGGCCTGGAACCAGGCGAAGTGTTCATCCAGGATGCGATAGAGCGGGCCGAGGTCGTCGGACGACACATCGGAGGGGCTGAACTGGTAGCCACGCAACAGGCGCTGGCAAATATCAGCGCTGCGGTGGGGTATATCAGCGGGCATAGGAATCCTTCCAACGGACGCCGAAGTCGTGCATATGCAAGGTTTGCTCCGCAAACTGGTAGATAAAGGGCCGATCACGCAGGGTAAGGACGACGTTGGGATGCGGGCGGAGCAGCGGCAGAACCATCGCTCGGATCTGCTCCTCCTCCGCATAGCTGGGGAACACCTCTGTCACAAAGGCCGGCCAGCTCGCGACGGTGCCGCTCGTGGCGATGGTGTTCCAGATGCGACTTTCGGTCAGCACGAGGTCTTCCGCGTGGCTGCGCTCAGGCCGGGTGATGCGGATCTCGTGCGGGCGGGGCAGCAGTCGGCGGAGGACAATATCGCCGAAGAATGCCTCCATGCGGTCGATCGGTGCCGCGTGGAATGTGTTGCGCCCGGTGGCGAGGATGGTGGCCGCGCCGATCTCTGTCCAGATGGCATCGAGGTGCGCCAGACAGAAGGCCAGGGCGTCCTTGATTGATTTCTCGTCCGTCAGCGAGCGGAGCAGCGTGCGGGCGGTGTCAATGATCGCCGCGAAACCCCGGAGCAACTCGTGGTCAATAAAGTGTAAATCGCCGGTCATGCGGCGGCGTCGGCTCTCCAGTTCCTGCGATTGGGCAAGCAGTGTATCGTGACGCCCAAGCTCGGTCATGAGGCGGCGCAGTTGTGCAATGTGCGGCACATACTCGCCGCTTGGATCGATCAGTGCGCGCAGTGGATCGATATAGCGGCGCTGAGCGGTTTCGAGAGCCTGGAGGCGTTGCTCAAGCGTGGACTCTCCGCCAGCGCGTTTGATGTCGCCGAGTAGCCGCATACAGGCGACGTAATGGTCGAGACCCGCCTCGCGCACCTCGCGCACCAGCCGGTACAGATTGTCAATGGTGTCGAGGATCGCGGTGCGATCCGCGTCGGCGGCGAACAATTCGCGCTGGAGCCGGTCGGTGAGTCCGGCAATCTGAAACATCTGGTCGCGCAGGAAGGTTGCGCTGATCAGCCGACCACGGCGCTCGTAGTAGTTCACCAGCTCAATCACCGCAGGGTTGACCGTGAAGCCCTGGTCGTGTTCGACCAGCAGGATGGCGGCCTGAGCCAGTTCCTCGATGAGTGCATCTTTTTGTGCGGCGGCCACGTCACGGAGTTCCAGGTAGTGGAGCAACTGGGCGCGGCTGAGGACATCGGGGTTGGCGCAGAGCGCGACAATCAGGTCGGTGTGCTTGTGGGCGAGGGCGAGAAAGCGGGTGAAGCGCGGCATACTCACGACGACGTACCTCGCTCCAACGCTGCGTCTCCCTGGGCCTCGGTGAGTTCGATGTAGCCCCGGGTTGATCGAGGGTCGCGGTGGCCGAGGATGCGCTGGACGATCTCAAGACGCTGGCCTTGCTCAATCAATTCGGTGGCGTGGGTGTGGCGCAGATGATGCAGGGTGTATAAGACGAATCTGGTTGTGTTCGCTCAGTTCAGCAACCTAAACCCGTTGTCCTATCGGTTGATGGGCATAGCACGTCACGATTGCCAGGAAAATCCGACCTTCGTGCCAGTGTAGCGCCTTCGGCGGACTGCGTCAAGATGGGGAGTGGATGAGTAGGGCAATCGCATCATACGATTTTGTCGTCGTCGTGCGTTGATGGCCTGAGTGGGTTCCAGAGCATGAGCATCACGCATTGTTGACGACACTCCCGTACTCGTCAGACTTCGTTGGATCGGTATTATACTGTTCCCACCATTCGTAACCCAACGAGGAGTGTCCTATGGAACCCTTGCCCATCGTGACCGACACACCCCTACAGGCACCGATGCCCGCGTGGTCGTACCGCATCCTCAACCCGACCCTGAAGTTCATCCTTCGTTCGCCCCTCCATCGCGTCATGAGCTACGGTGCCATGATCCTCATCTTTGAAGGTCGCAAGACCGGCAATCGCTACGATGTCGTGGTGACCTACACCGAGGAGGGTGGCAAGCTCTACACCTTCTCCAACACCAGATGGAGCAAGAACTTCATCGGCGGTGCACCAGTGGCACTGCGCCTGCGCGGTGATCTGACGCGTGCGACGGCTCTGGTGGTGGACGACGTGGCGTTGATCGGGCGCGTGATCCAGCGCATGGTACACAACTACGGTGAGCGTCTGGTGGCGGGTATGGGCCTGATGGGCGTCGGCCCCGACGGTGCCACCTGTCTCCAGATGCCGAAGAACAGTCGACTGGTCGAATTCACCCTGGCGCGCTGAGGTGATCATGGGTGCGGTCTATAGGGGTAGGGTAAGGATTCGCGACAAACGGGCCATATTGAACATAGGTACGTTTCTTTGCAATGTGGCGCATGCGGTCATCGCGAATCGCGCCCGAACGGGAAGCCGGACACGGGCAACTGAATGGTCCTTCTGGTACGAATTTAGTGATAGCTCCTCCCGTGTACAGTTGCACGAGTGCATCGGTACGCTCCGTCTGTCCCTGATACAATCAGGTCACCAAACTCGTATGCGGTCGGTGCGGACAGCGTTGAGAGGTGACACATCGCGGCCCAGTTCGCGCGCATGGAGAGGGCGACGGGAAAGCCTGTCCATCTGAGATTTGCCCTCATGGGGCACAAATTGGTGAAGGTATGAATCAATGACCGACCCACAACCTACACTACCGCGATACAACATCAGTTCCACCGGCGCGCCGACCAGCATCGATGCATGGAGCAGCCTGCGGTTGCCCTTTGAACCGGACGGATGGCCGCGAGACTTCCGCCATGATCTGCAAATAGCCATCCGCACGCTCAACCCACAACCCGCGACATGTCTACACGCAATCTATACGTCACCGAGCAATGACCGCTGCGATGTAGATAACATCCTATTCTACAACCTCGGCCCGGCCACCTTTGCGCACGCGATGGGCAGCGGCGTCCGCTTCGAGCGTGTGATTGCCATCCCACCGGCATGCCCAACACCGATTGCGAACGATAGACCGCTGGTGCTGCACCACTATCACTATGCCTTCGCACCGTATGACGCATCCTGGCAGTCCTGGCTCCCCAACACGACGTTGGCAACGTGGGAAGTATCACTCGAATCAAGCGATCTCAAAGGCTGTGCGACGCTCTGGCGGGCGATGAAGCGGGGGAGCGTAAAGATGCTGGCGGAGCGGGCGGCAGGGAACGATCCTTTCGGCCTGAAGATCACGCTTGCCGGGCCGAAAAGAAGTACGAGCCGACTACAGACACAGCTCAAGCCGCTGCTCGACGGCGTCATTTCCGCGCTGCACCGCTATGACGGAGAACCCCCGTCCGATGTCTGTCGGCTCATTGCCGGCCGGCTAGGCGAAGACGATGACACCGTTCATACATGGCTGACGGACAGGGTTTCGAGCGTACTCGATCCTCGTGCCCTGGTTCATACATTCCGTACAGGCATCCAATGGAATCCCGCAGACGATGCATGCTACGCCGGGGATATTCGCATTACGGAGATGCCAGGCCAGTTGACGTTGCGCGGCGAGGTCATGACATTACGTGCAGCCCCAGTCGCGGATTAGGAACAGACACACCAGGGAAATGAGGCTACACGGATTCGCTTATGCTTGCCTCGTTCCTTTGCTCCATTGAGCCAGACCTCATCATAGACAGCAGAACCCAGGAGGTTCAGATGAACCGGTCAGAGGTTGATTCCTTTCCACCAGAGGTAGCACACAAGCTCAAGACCTATGTCTACCGACTCATTGACCCCCGAAACGGCGAAACCTTCTATGTCGGGAAGGGCAAAGGCAACCGAGTCTTTTCACATATCCATGTCGAGCAGAGCCTAGAGGGTGATGATCCCGACAACAAGGTAAAGCGCATTCGAGAGATACGTCTTGCCGGCTTCGAGGTTGCTCATGTAATTCATCGTCATGGAATGGATGACAAAACTGCCTTTGAGGTCGAATCTGCCCTTATCGACGCGTACCCAGGGCTGACCAATATCGTCGGCGGGGCGGGCAGCAATGACTATGGGGTCATGCATGCGCGAGAGATTATTAGGCGTTATTGTGCCGAGCCAGCGGTCTTCCATCACAAGGTGCTGCTGATCAGCGTGAACAGAAGTGCTACCGAGACATCGCTGTACGAAGCAACCCGGTATGCTTGGAAGCTCAAAAAGTCCAAGGCGGAGCAAGCCGAAGCTGTTCTCGCGACACGGCAAGGTGAAATTATCGGTGCCTTCATTGCGCACCGATGGTTAGATGCGACTGCAGAAAACTTTCCGGGGCGCGATACCATACCTGGTCGTTTTGGGTTTGAGGGTGAGGATGCCCCAGAGGATATTAAAAAACTGTACCTGGGGAGGCGTGTGCCTGATACGTATCGTAAGGCTGGTGCGGCTAATCCAGTCAAATACACGTGGTAAGGGACATAGCTTCCGGGTACTCTGCACGATGGTGCGCAAGAATGTGAACCTGAGCCGTGAAGTGGAAGGTGCGGCGCGCGAGAGCTTTGGCGACCGCGTCTACCGCACGACCATCCCCGAAAATGTGAAGTTGGCCGAGGCTCCCGCCGCAGGCAAGCCCATCACCTTCTATGACCCCGAGTGCGCCGGTGCGCTGGCCTACCGGGCGCTAGCCGAGGAGATCGATAATGGCTAAGAATCAATTGGGCACCCTCGTGCGCAGCGAGCTACGCAAGGGCGCAGGGCTTGATGCGATGCTATCGCCGCAGGCGGAGGAGGATGCAACTCCTGAGGTGGAGCCGAAGGCTGCGAAGGCGGAGCGCGAGCCGATCTCAACCCGGCTACCCAAGGGCTTCAAGAAGCGCATGATGTTGCTGGCCGTCATCCAGGAACGTGATGTGCAGGATCTGTACGAGGAAGCCATTCGGGCCTATCTGGAGATGCACGAGGCGAGCAAGCAGGCAGGCTAGCCATCTTGCCTATTTGTATGCGGGTAATCGTGCCATCTTGCCTGCGTGTATGTGAAGAGGCAGACACGACTACCTGCCCTCGTCGGCTTCCTTGCCGACCTCGCCGACTGTTCGTTTCGCCTCGCTCCATCAGGTGGGTTCGGGGCAGACTCG